>NZ_CAWUDL010000035.1:0-65286 GCF_963920945.1 Anabaena sp. CCY 9402-a | reverse complement strand
GGCTACGATAGTTGGAGGGTTGCCTCCCGCCACAATCGCTCAGTGCCAGGTTCTATTTTTCAAAAGAAAGACTCCCTTCATAATCATGAAGGGAGTCTTTCTTTTAGCCTAGTTTTTCTTCCTGAAACTATGCAGGATAAATACGCAATCGTCTATTTGGTTCTTCTCCGAAACTGTGGGACTTGAGTCGATAGTGTTCTACTAATTCATGTTGCATTTTGCGGACTTGAGGAGAGCGGGGTAATAACTCAACAGGCTGTCCTTTAGGAATGACTATTTGCTCAACAGCAAGTCTAGCTTCTTCTAGAGCGTCAATCTCGTCGTCGCTGCCATTATGCAAAAACAGTTGCAGTTCTCGATCATCAGCAATTTCTGGGTCGTCGATGTTGAGCAACCGCCGCAAACCACGAGTAATTTGTGGGATAGTGCTGGACTTAATCATGTGGATAGGGACATGACGAGCTTTAGCCATTTGCCTTAATTTGGCATGATTTTTGACGTGCGATCGCAGTGCCAAAATTGCATCTGCACTATCAATGTCTTTTGTCAATACCACTGGTAAAGTTAGCACATTAATGACCTGTTCTAGCTGATGGCGGCTGACACCGTATGGATAAATATGCAGTGGTAAGTCTTCACCATTTGGGCCAGCTTGTCTGCTAGTGCTGAACTCAATGCTCTCTGAATAGTTGAATGACTCATCCAGTAAGCGGTCAAATTCACTTGGACTAGGAACTCGTTCCCGTTCTACAGGGAAAGATGGCAACGCCAGCATTTGTCCTGATGTCCGCCAGCCTGTAGATTGTCTTGCTGATGAGAAAGAGTCTTCAGATGTTGATAAGTGTCCCCCGCGACCGTTAACAACAGTTAGTTGCCGTGTGATTGCAACTTTACCTTGCTCATCCACAGTTCTCGTTTGCGGATTAGTTTGGCGACCTCTGAGAAGATTATCAACTGTGTCCGCAACATTTTCGTGTACTACCCAACGTTGCCGTTCTAGCATTTCTACAGCAATTTCAAAGGTAGGAGGAGCTTTGCGTTCTAAAACAGTTTTTTGACTACCTCTTCTTCTGGCTTCATCGTCCCCCAGTGTCACAGCTTGGATACCACCAACTAAATCGGAAAGGGTAGGGTTTTTAATTAAGTTTTCTATCTGGTTTCCGTGGGCAGTACCTACCAATTGCACGCCTCGTTCAGCAATGGTACGAGCGGCTAAAGCTTCTAGTTCCGTACCAATTTCATCAATGACAATGACTTCTGGCATATGGTTTTCTACTGCCTCAATCATCACTTGATGCTGAAGTTCTGGATGAGCTACCTGCATCCTTCTAGCACGACCAATAGCAGGGTGAGCCACATCACCATCTCCAGCAATTTCATTGGAGGTGTCGATAATGACTACACGTTTGTTCAATTCATCTGCTAAAACACGAGCTATTTCTCTTAAAGCAGTAGTCTTGCCTACACCTGGCCGTCCGAGCATGAGAATCGATTTACCAGTTTCTACTAAATCGCGGATCATGCCTATTGTGCCAAATATAGCCCGACCCACACGGCAAGTCAGTCCAATGATCTTCCCATTACGATTGCGGATGGCACTGATGCGATGCAAGGTTTGCTCAATTCCTGCTCGATTATCTCCGCCAAAGATTCCAACTCTCTGAATACAATCATCTATCTGTTCTTGAGTGACTGGATTTTCGCTCAGATACTCAGCTTGATTGGGAAACCGAGCCTCTGGACGACGACCCAAATCCAAAACCACTTCTACTAAAGTCTCTATTTTGAGGTGATTCTCTAGTATTTGCCGCAGGTCTTGGGGCAAAATGTCTAACAACTTTTGGAGATCGTCTGTAATCGTCATGCTTTCTATAGTGACGTCTTGAGAGATAACGAACGAGCGATTATCGCTCCGGCTGTGACTTGATCTGGGAAACGAGAGAATGTGCAAGCTCCACGGCTTGCCAAAGTAACTCTGGTTCTTCTTCTAGGCGGATAGTTGCCTTGATCTTATTTTGATTTACCTCCTTGGTTTCTAACTGTTCGATAATGGGTGAAATTAATACACGAGCGTAGCTACCATAAGCTACTCCAGCAATGTGGTGCTGATTTTTGCTTCTTTGATCAGCACTATTTAATAATCCCATTGCTTTTAACTTAGCAACTGTATATCTATTAGTGCCACCTGCTAACTGTACATATCCTAGTAAATTAGCGGCTAAAACTTTTTGACCTAATTTCACAGTTGCTAATGTAGTACCGTCTCCAATATCACCACTCATAGGACGACCATCGGTTTGCCAAATTATTTCTTTACATTGGGGAGAAATGAGGTTGTAGATAGACTGAAGATATGCGACTATTCCTTCTCCATCAGGACAACTGATGGCTAATATCTTCAATTGTTCTGCACACGGTGAAATTACTTGCCATAGCTGCTTAAATTCGGCTAAACGCCCTACTTTTGTGTGGATTTCTACTGCATCTACCCCTGTTGATATTACCAGTGGTGCGATCGCATCTCGTGTTGATATATAAGATTTTGTATAAATTATATCATATGGGCAAATTGGCAAACAACGACCACAGCCGTAGCACTTCTGGGATTCAACTCCTGAAAAATTGTCTGCTCTACGGTCAAATATAATTGCCTGTGCTGGACAAATTTTTTCACATGGTCTAAGGCAGTCTTCGGGACACTTCGCGTGATCAAATTCGGCTTTGCGGAAGTGAGGGTCTTCTCCATCGTTCAAGCTGACCATCAAAAGCGGAGAATTACCTTGATAGTCAAAGCCGCGTATTTGGGCATCAGTCAGGAGACTCTTGGCTACTTGTAAAGCTTCTTGAACTGCTAAAATTACTGCTGGATCGGCAGCAACATCTATACAGTCAGCACCTGCCAAAGTGTAGGCTAATGTTAAACTCCTGACTGTAGGTAGGTGTTGGAAACTAGCTCCGCAGATGAGCTTGAACCAGCGACCTGTTTTTAAGGATTGTAATGGGGCTAAGATATTAGTCACATTTCTATTATGCTTTTATGTGACTGAAAATAAAAGTCTGAGATAAAAATATTGATTTTTTGATTCCAGATTTTTGGCTTTCACTCACTTAAACCGGGTTATTGCTTTGGATTAACTGCAATTATTTTATAAATAAGTAAATATTAAGCTAAAAGCTTGACTACATTTTGTAATTTAGTGCTGGTATAAATTTATTATCTCAGTTCGGAATTTTATTCAGTTCATGTATCATAAAATACCAAAATAATTAAATTTTAAAATTTTGGAAGCATTAGGAAGAAATATTGAAATAAGGTGTTTAAAGCAGACAAACATATCAAAGATTTTTGTAGCTATATCTTGAATATTGACTATTCATAGTATGTCAGTTTTCAATTGGATTGTATATTTTCGTTTCTTAATTTTTTTATTTATATTACCATTGAGGTAGCAATTCAAGAAAATCAATGATTAATTTTTGTTCTATAGGTTGAGAAAATAGATAGCCTTGAGCGAAATCACAATTTAACTTTTTGAGTTGGATTAATTGTTCTTGGGTTTCAACACCTTCTGCAATTGCAGTCATTCCCATAGATTCAGCAATACTAATCATTGCAGGAACTAAGCCCATATTTGCTTTATTCTCTTGCATAAGCTTGACAAAAGATTTATCAATTTTTAAGCCGTCAAACGGAAAATTATGTAAGTAACTTAAAGATGAATAACCTGTGCCAAAATCATCCATAATAAGTTTAATTTTTCGCTTTTTCAGTTCTTGTAAAATTAGCTTAATTTCTTCAGTATTCTCCATAATTACACTTTCTGTAATTTCTAACTCTAAGTTACTTGGATTGACTTGAGTTTCATGGAGAATGTGATCAATTTGAGCAATGAAGTTAGGTTGATAAAATAAGCGTGCGCTCAAGTTAACACTGATAGTAAGATTTTCTGGTGTTGCTGGATGATTTTGCCAAATACAAAGTTGTTGACATGCTAACTGCAAAACCCATGTATTAATCGGTTTAATTAAACCTGTTTCTTCCGCTACGGTAATAAACTCTGTGGGATAAATTAAACCTCTATTTGGATGTTTCCAGCGTAAAAGAGCTTCAAATCCAGAAATTTTACCTGTAGATAAAGAAATAATTGGCTGATAATAAATCAGAAATTCTTGTCGTTCAATAGCTTTACGCAGGTCGTTGTCCATTTCTAACACATGGATCGCATCCTGATACATACGTGGATTGAAAACATGATATCTAGCTCTTCCTAAAGCTTTAGCATGGTACATTGCTGTGTCAGTATCTCGCAACAGATGTTCTGGCTTTTCGTAGTCTTTACTACCCCAATTAATACCAATGCTGACATTCATAAAAACTTCATATCTTGATAGTTTAAATGTAGTTGATAACTTTTGTAGAATAGATTCTGCAACTTGAATTGCCATATTAATATCTGTCAAATTTTCTAAAATAATCCCAAATTCATCACCACCTAATCGTGCTAGAATATCAAATGATGTGAGACATAATTGTATACGAGTGGCAATAGCAATTAGCAATTCATCTCCTACTAAATGTCCCAACGAATCATTGATAACTTTGAAGCGATCGCAGTCCAAAAACATAACTGCAAAATGATAATTGGATTTCTGATTGGCACAATTTAATGCTTTTTCTATGTACTGAATAAATAAAACTCTGTTAGGTAAACCAGTAAGTGAATCATGCAGGGCTACTTCCATTAATTTATTTTGCAGAGATTCACGAACAGTAACTTCTGTTTGTAATTTTATTAAAGCTTTTTCTAGTTCGTAAGTGCGCTGTTTTACCCTTTGTTCTAATTCTGAATTGAGTGTAATGATTTCTAATTGTGCTGTCCTTAACTTTATTTGATTTTGTACCCGCACTAAAACTTCTTCTAATTCAAATGGCTTAGTAATATAATCTACACCTCCTGTTTTAAACGCCTTGACTTTATCGAAAACATCATCTAAAGCACTAATAAAAATTACAGGAATATCCGCAGTGAGTTCCCAAGCTTTAAAACGTTGACAAACTTCATAACCATCCACTTCGGGCATCATAATATCCAGTAAAATTAAATCTGGTAATACTGTTTGACACGCAGTTAAAGCCATCTGCCAGTTTAAAGCTTTGCGGACGTTATATCCTGCTCTAGTCAGAATTGAAGACAACACTCGCAGGTTGTCTACCATGTCGTCAATTATCAAAATATCTTTTTTAGATGTATCTAACCACTGGTAATTCATTCTGCATTTGTTCCGATCAGTTCCATGATTTTCTCAAAATGATACTTGTTTGCTAAATTCTTTAGAAATCGAATAACTAGTTTCGATTTCTAAAGAATTTAGCTGTAGTAACTTTTAAAGAGGCTGATATCTATAATTTGCTACAGCATGATTCTTGTTCTCCATTCATGAAAATGAAACTTGCAGAAAACACAGCAGAATATCTTTTGTGTACTTGGTGCTATCTAACCAATTTTGTTAGTCATGGCAAAATTTCAGGGAACAAATCAAGTTAATAACTTAATAAGTGTCTATGATCTGTGTCTGCATATTCATCATCCGAGATAATATCAGCTACATTCAATTTCAGGGTTACTACTAAATTACAATAGCAAAATATATCAAGCAATTAGCTGATACTAGTATAGGAAAATACTAAGTTTGATTTTTTATACTGAAGCTTTTAGAGCATATCTTCTGATATTTAAACATCAAGCTTTGTTATAACACCATAATTTGTCCTCTATCACCTGGAAATACATAATATGTATCTTAATTAAGTGTTAAGGTGTATTTCCACAGTTTTATAAAGGCTGCTAATTATAAATAATGTCACCATTAGCACTAACAATCAGTTCAATAAAATGATCGTATTATAAATTACTATTCCTGTTGGTGTATAAAAAAGACTGCTTAAATTCCTCAAAAAGCTAAAAGGAAAGAATGCTTAAGCAATAAGCTTTTTAATCTTTGATAGCTGCAAATATATCTAAATAACCTGAGTTTGGCAAAACTCTGCTTCTCATCTGACTATCCTGCAAGTGGCTACTGTCCATTAAGGGAGGTAAATCCGACTTGTATGTGTATGTTTTAAGTTTTGATAAATTTTTTCATAAAAATAAATCTAAGGAACAAAAAACTACTACATACTCTCAGTTCCTTAAATTTTATGTTTTATTCAAAGTTAGTTGTTAATATAAAATTCTTGTTTCAGGGAACTCTAAAAAACAAATTATCCAATTTCTGAAATCAAAACGATTATCCCTACCCTGCTCCCATACCATAAAAGCGAGGGGATATTTTGTTATTTGGAAGCCCCTTAACTGTAAAAACCATAATTTATCCGGTGTGAAACCTTTATTGGGCAATTTTTTGGTGAATTATGATGGTCAATGAGCTGTTCGTATTAATTTCACCTCAACTGCTATGGGTAATTATTTATTGTGGATAGAGTGGTGACTTATCTATTTCTCCCACATTGTTGAGTGGCCAGAACCGGACTACAGCACGACCGATAATATTATTACGAGGAACAACACCCCAACAACGACTATCGTAGCTACTATTACGGTTGTCGCCTAGTACCAGATAGGAATCAGGGGGTATTGTTTGGGGTTTCTCTAAGAAAGCCGGCTGTTGTCCTGATGTACACACATCAGTAAATGTGTTCTGAGTGGAGTTAAGATATCTATCTTCCTTCAGGGGTTGATTGTTGATATAGACTTGACCATTCCTGATGGCTACGGTTTCGCCAGGTAAGGCAATGATTCGCTTAATAAAGGCATCATGATATTGTTCTTTTTGCAACTCTTCTGTAGGCGAAAATACGACAATATCGCCCCTCTGTGGTTGGGAAAATTTGTACTTCAATTTATCAACAATAATCTTGTCTGCTTCCCATTGGTTCGGAGTGCCGTGCAGAGTGGGTTCCATAGAGCCAGAAGGAATCCAGCGTGCTTCAGCCACAAAGGTACGAATACCTAATGCGAGAACGATACTTAATACAACTGTTCTACCTAGCTCGGCGATCCAGGAATTATCGGGTTGTTGACTAGAATTGTTGTCAGACACTTGATTTTGCATGAAATTGTTGAACTAAGGAAAATTGCAGGTAATTAACTCACTGAGGAATACTATATTTGTTAATTTTAATGGGAGAAACTTGATTCAGTAGTCATCATGATTAGTTTTTTTGTGGCTATCTCACCTTGGATAAACAAAAATCTCGGAAATCAGGACTAATTGAGGCCAAGTTACTTCATCTTTCGTTCCTCGTTGGAAACTTGTTAATCCCATGCCATTGTCCCAAAGTATATTAATTCGGAACGCTCGCATCATCTTACCCAATGGTGAATTTATGGTAGGAGATGTATTGACACGCGATCGCCAGATCGTAGAAGTTGCATCAAAAATTGCCACGACGACACCAGCAATAGAAATTGACGCACAAAACTTAACTTTGTTGCCAGGAGTCATTGACCCCCAGGTGCATTTTCGAGAGCCAGGGTTGGAACATAAGGAAGATTTATTCACAGCTAGTTGTGCCTGTGCTAAAGGTGGGGTAACATCTTTTTTAGAGATGCCCAACACCCGTCCTCTAACTACCACCCAGCAAGCTTTAGACGACAAATTACAACGTGCCTCGAATAAGTGCTTAGTTAATTATGGCTTTTTTATTGGGGCAACGGCAGAAAACCTGCCCGATTTACTGAACGCATCGCCTACACCGGGAATTAAAATTTTCATGGGGTCAATGCACGGTCAGTTGTTGATTGATCAAGAAGCTTTGCTGGAGACGATATTTGCTCAAGGTGAGCGATTGATTGCGGTTCATGCGGAAGACCAAGCCAGAATTCAGCAACGTCGCCAAGAGTTTGCGGGTATTCACGATCCGGCGATTCACTCCCAAATTCAAGATAATCAAGCGGCACTGTTAGCAACTCAGTTGGCATTAAAACTAGCGAAAAAATATCACCGTCGTTTACATATCTTACATATGTCAACGGCTGAGGAAGCAGAATTGCTGCGTCAAGACAAACCCAGTTGGGTAACGGCAGAGGTGACACCACAACATTTGTTGCTCAATACCAGTGCTTATGAAGAGATTGGTACTCTAGCACAGATGAATCCACCACTGCGATCGCCCCACGATAATGAGGTATTATGGCAAGCTTTGCGGGATGGGGTGATTGATTTTATTGCTACAGATCATGCCCCCCATACCTTAGCCGAAAAAGCCCAAGAATATCCCAACACACCCTCTGGGATGCCTGGAGTAGAAACATCCTTAGCTGTAATGTTAACGGCGGCGATGGAGGGTAAGTGTACTGTTGCCCAAGTTGTTAACTGGATGTCTACGGCTGTAGCTAAAGCTTATGGTATCCCCAACAAGGGAGCGATCGCACCTGGTTATGATGCCGATTTAGTGCTGGTAGATTTGAACACATATCGCCCTGTCCGGCGAGAGGAACTAGTAACCAAGTGTGGATGGAGTCCCTTTGAAGGTTGGAATCTTACAGGATGGGCTGTAACAACTATTGTCGGCGGTCAAATTGTCTATGACCAAGGTGAACTGAATACGGAAGTGCGGGGTCAAGCTTTAAGTTTCGTGTAGCAAATATTAGCTAGTCTTTACGTATTAAACCAATTTAGACCATAGTGTAACCAGGTTAAATTCTGACATTTTAAGTTTTACTTGGTTCAAATCACAGCAGAACTGACAGAAAAGGTAATTTGTTGAGACTAGGTTGAGAGGTTTACTAACTTAAATCTCTACACCCTATCTCAATGAATAATCTCTTGGCTAACGTCTGTATAGGTCAGAAACTATACCCAAAACAAGAAAAAAAATACTATCAAGGAGAATTGCAATGTCCTTCAAAATCTTGAGTTTGGATGGTGGTGGTATACGTGGAGTGATTACAGCACGCATTCTTCAAGAAGTTGAGCGACAAATTCAAGAACGGAAGGGTCAATCTTTACATGAATATTTTGACCTAATTGCCGGCACTTCTACCGGGTCAATTTTAACAGCAGGGATTGCTGTAGGAAAAAAGAGTGATGAGCTAGTTAAACTATATAGACAACAGGGTCAGCAGATATTCCCCCTGAATAAAAAAGAACGCTACAAAAAAATCCCCAGTATCATCCAACCAGTGCTAGAGGCATTGTCACCACCTAAATATTCTCATCAAGGGCTGATTGATGTCTTAACTGATGTCTTGGGTTACAAAAGAATCCAGGACATCGCCAAACCAATGATTTTAATCTTGGCTTACGATACTCTTTACCGGAACACAACATTTTTTACTAACTGTCATCCAGATTTGGGGGCAAGATGGTATGACGAATGTTACTTATGGCAGATATGTACTGCATCGGCCTCTGCACCTACATTTTTTCCGGCTTATAAATTAGAGCCGATGAACAAAGAGAAATTTGGCGATTGGGTATTTCCTCACATTGATGGCGGAGTGGGGGCTAATAACCCGGCACTAGCAGCACTTAGTCTAGTCATGAGGCTAAGTCAATCCTCAATTTCACCAGCAATTAAACAAGAATATAATTTAGATGGTGTAGAGTTAAAAGACATTGCCATCCTTTCTATTGGGACAGGTCAGAGTGGCGAACCATTTCGATTTGAGCAAGTCCACAGTTGGCGGGGTATAAACTGGGCGCAGCATCTAATTGATATATTCATGGAGCCGACATCAGAGGTTAGTAGCACCATTTGCCAGCAAATCATGGGCGGATACAACTCTCAACGGTATTTGCGTCTTCAGTTCGACCTAAATGAGAAATTTAAATCTAAACAAGAGGAAACCTACAGAGATACTCGGACTCTCTTAAAACGAGAGGAAAGAACCAACAGGTTTACCCAAACTCCAGTCAGCGAAGAAATGGATGATGCTAGAACCGAGACTGTAGAAAAGTTTATATCTGCTGCATCCCAATTTATTGATGAAGGCTGTACTTATTACACCAGAAATCATTGTGGGCCAAAAGTCAAAGATGCGATCGCGGCTTTTATTAGGTCTAATTAGTATTTTTACGTAAAAATCTTTAGGGAAAATCTTTATTGGCAAATTCAAGACTATTTATCCGAGGAATCGGATAAATAGTCTTTCTCTTATATCAAATTACTGTTGTTTTCATCTGTCTATAGTCAAATATAAGTATATCTTGTCACAGCAGAGAAGCTAAATCAGTTTATCTCATAAATTAACAATTAGTAACTTTATCGGTAGAGATCCTGAATTGAGTTTGGGAATACTTAAGTGCGAAGACAGGTTAGACAGCTAATACAGAAATTAATCATGACTGAATTTCACCCCATTAGCTTTTTTGCGTTCAACTATCCGGATGTTTTAGCAAATAACTGTAGAGAAAAATAGGGTTAAGTAAACGGGCGAATTTCTGTGAAAAATATGTTTTATACATACAAAAATTTTATAAGTGCTTATTTTGTACCTGCTTAAAACCGATTTCTGTTCTCTGATTGCTAACTGTGACTGGTAATGCTGTGGTTGAGAATCTTAGTATTACTTAGTAAAACACGACGAGAAACGATAAATAGACATTCGTTGAAGTCAATTCCAGAGCCAGTTTACAGAGATTTTTAAGAATGGGCTAACAGTAACAACCGTAGTGCAGAAGACGCAGAATTTTTACCAGTATCAACCAGTGAACCGAGGTCTTCTAAAAAACTAAACAACAAAATTATCCACTTAAGGACAAGTTTATGTCAGTTTTCATGTTAGTTTAATTTGCTTAAAAAGCAGGTATTAAAAAAATCTCACTGCTTGCTACATAGCATCGAAAAAAGCATTTCTGAAACAAAGCAAGTTAAATTTTTATCCAACTACTGCCAGAATGACCGCGATCATACGCAATTTAGTTGATCTCAGACAACAACTGAGTAGATGGTAAATACACCAGATGTGCTAGTGAAGAATATTTCAGCGATTTTTGAATAAAGAACAAAATTATGGTAACTAATTTTTTAGATGAGCGTGGTAGTGGTAGATAGAACGAGCCGGGAATTCTCCCTCGACTATCACTAAATATTTTGTCGTGTCTTAATTAAAGTTGATTGGTAATCATGCTGTTAGTGCTGGTAAATCAAAAAAATACCGATGTATTGGAGGGTGAATTGTTGATTTATCCTCATGCACAGTCTTTGATGAGCAACCCTGACATTACTGAAGTATTGGCAGCTTTTTACCAAAATTTAACAAAAGCTTTTCACAAATTAGCAATCAAGTCGTTGATAGTGCAATTGAAGGGTGTAATTTCGGCTTGACGAGTGCCTTCATCCCCATAAGTCAAATGCACCTGGAGATAACTAGTTGGCTTGTAGGGCATTCGTTCTGCCCACTCAATCGCTACAATACCGGGAGTCACCTCAACACCTTCCCAGTAAATTTCTAAGTTTAATCCTGAAACCTCTTGTGGCTCTAAGCGGTACAAATCAAGATGGTAAAGGGGTAAGCGTCCTTCGGAATATTCATTAATCAGGGTGAATGTAGGACTAACAATAGGGTCAGTGATGCCTAAACCTTGTCCAATCCCTTGTACCAATGTAGTTTTACCAGCACCTAAATCACCTTCTAGTAAAATGACGCTACCAGGAATCAGAGTTTGCCCCAGCTTGATACCTAAGTTGAGCGTTGCGTCTGCATCTTTGAGTAAAATTTTCATAATTAGTCAATGGTCAATGGTCATTAGGTATTCTGACTATAGACTTTTGACTGTGGACTATTTCTTATTTTCCATGATGCGCGCCACCGTACCACTTTAATAGGACTTTTGCGAGCTTCTGGGGATTGTGGCGCACGCAGCCGATTTCATCTTCATACAGGATGTTAGCTAAAACAATTCTTCGTCCTAGTTGGGATACAGCTTCTCTATCTAAGAAAACAGGGTGAGAATTTTGTTGAGCATAACGGATGAGTGATTTGGCTGAGGGGGATTTTTTGTGGACTAATACCGCATCAAATAGCCGTCTTTGCCCACAAGCAGCATCAATAGACTGAATGTGGTCAGCAACACTATATCCTTGAGTTTCGCCTGGTTGGGTCATGATATTGCAAATATAGATGCGGGGAACTTCTGTTTGAGCGATCGCATCAGCAATTCCCGTGACTAACAAATTAGGAATTAAGCTGGTATAAAGGCTACCAGGGCCAATAATAATGTAGTCAGCTTCTTTGATAGCTTTAATAGCTGCCGGTAAAGCTGGAGGATTATCAGGAACGCAACCAATCTTGACAATTTTACCCCCAGCTTTGGGAATATTAGACTCGCCCTCAATGCGGCGACCATCAGCTAATTCTGCCCACAGACGAACGTCACTTAAAGTAGCAGGTAAAACTTGTCCTCGCACCGCCAGCACTTTAGAACTAGCAGCCACAGCCCTTTCTAAGTCCCCAGTGATCTCACTCATGGCTGTGAGAAACAAGTTGCCAAAACTATGCCCAGTCAACCCATCGCCAGCCCGAAAACGGTATTGAAATAATTCTGTTAATAACTTTTCTTCATCGGCGAGGGCTGCTAGACAGTTGCGAATATCTCCTGGTGGTAGAACTCCAAACTCTTGGCGCAGTCTGCCAGAAGAACCACCATCATCAGCGACGGTGACAATAGCGGTAATATTAGCACTGTAGGTTTTTAATCCCCTGAGTAAATTAGATAGTCCTGTACCGCCACCAATCACAACTATTTTCGGGCCTCGGTACAATCGGCGATGGGCTAAAAGTACATCAATAAGTTCTTCTTCGCCATCTGGCCTTAGTACCTGAGTAATTGAACCCACAGTGCGAGTTTGTCCCCAAAGCACCAATAACAAACCAAAAAGTATGACTAGAGGGCCGCTGACATAGTTGGGTAAAATATTGGCGATCGCACTCAAAAAACCCTTAAGCAATTCCAATATCAAAAAAATGGGGGTCAGCTTGATCCAAATAGCCAACCCCAAAATTGTCAGCAGTACACCCCCAACACTAATCAGCAACCATCGTTTGATCGACAGTCCAGGAGATAACCATTTAAACCACTGGTTCACCCGATGGGAAGTTCGACTGCGTGATTGTTTTTGCAGTCTGTGGAGGGCTTGTCTGAGAAAACCTATTGACATACCTGATTCGGAACAGTGGTACAAACAATAATTAACAGAAAATGTACACTAACTGGTTTTAACACCAAGTATGAAGTTATGGAACTTTCCCGTTGCATTTACACTAAGGGCAGATCGTCAAAGTTGCCAAATAATTTGGCTTGGTTGCATAAACTTTCATGGAAAAACGCATTTTAGGATTAGATCCCGGATTAGCAATTTTAGGATTTGGGGCAATTACCTGTACAAAAAGCCCAACTAGTATACAAGATACAACAGTCAGTGTCTTGGATTTCGGGGTAATTAGAACTTCGGCAGGCATAGATACAGGAGAACGCCTGTGTACCTTGTTCGATGATTTACATACCCTGATTGATCATTTGCAGCCAGATTTGGTGGCAATTGAAAAACTGTTCTTCTATCGTATGTCAAGCACTATCCTAGTGGCACAGGCCAGAGGCGTAGTTATGTTAGCCTTGGCGCAGCATCATCTACCTTATGTAGAATTTACCCCTGCTCAAATTAAACAAGCTTTGACTGGCTACGGCAATGCGGATAAATCAGAAGTGCAGGAAGCTGTAGCACGGGAGTTGGATTTAGAAGAGATTCCCAAGCCTGATGATGCGGCGGATGGTCTAGCTGTCGCTTTGACAGCGTCGTATCAATTGTAGATTTGTAAAACGAGAATAAACTTGGAAACTAGATAGAACTTACGCAACTGAAATATTTTTTATGTAGGATGTGTGACGCTGCGAAAGTATTTGAACGTAGTCTTGAGACTTATAGCGTCACGCACCAACCATCCAATTGTGACACTTGCATAAGTCCAAATTTGGCTGCTTGCAAAAGACACTTAACGCAAAAAGTCAGAAATTCACATTGCCATCAGTAAATTAGCGTATCATCTATTTAAAGATGTATTTAAGCGTAATCATATCAATACTTTCCTTTAAGTCCGTCAGATGCAAAATATTACACAGGCATTAGTCAAATGGCTACCTACTGGTGTTGGAGTTGGCATAACAGGACATTTTCTCGTTAACCATCAATGGACACAGGCTGTAATTTCTACCTTTGTAACTGCTAGTTCCTCTATCTGGGTGAAGTTTAGCGGCGAATTTATGAAAGCCCTAGAAGCCAAAGCAGAGGAAAAAGGTAAACAAGCTGGAGAATTGATTGCTAAACAAGCAGACGAGTTACCAAATAAATTTATTAAAAAAATTTCAGGATTTCAGAATCAGTATAAAAAGTTATTAGTTGATTTTTATTGTGACTATAAAACAGAGGGGTTTAGAATTGGCTTACCTGTATTAAATTTACAGGATGTATTTGTACCATTAAAAGTTGATACAGGTAATTTAGAAAATATTTCTGGTGCAATGGTTTCGCGTCAACACACCAGTCAACATTCTGAACATCAAGAAATTTGGGATTTTTTAGCTGCTATTTCTCAACAAAACAGTTATCGCTGCATGGCTGTGATTGCTCCCCCTGGATATGGTAAAACCACTTTGCTGAAGCATTTAACTTTGACCTATGCCAAAAATGGTTATGGCAAATATAAAGCACCGCAATTTTTACCAATATTATTGTATCTGCGGGATATCCGTGAAGCAATTACCAGCCAACAACCTCCTACTTTACCAGAATTAATTACCAATCACTTAAAAAATGAACCTGCTTTTGCAGAACTCAAACCCCAAACAGATTGGTTTAATCAACAGTTAAAAAATGGCAAGTGTTTAGTCATGTTGGATGGACTAGATGAAGTTGCTGATAGTAGTGAACGTTTGCAGGTAAGTGAATGGGTAAATAAGCAAATGGCAACTTATCGCCAAACAGCTTTTATTATTACTTCCCGTCCTTATGGTTATAGTAGTGCGCCTGTGGATGAGTAGTGCGCCTGTGGATGAGGTAGGAGTTATTTTAAAAGTTCTACCTTTCACTTTAGAGCAGATGAAGCAATTTATTAATAGTTGGTATCTGCAAACAGAAATCAGAAGTCGTGCTGGTAAAAATAATCAAGCGGTCAAAGCAGAAGCTAAGAAAAATGCCGCAGATTTAATTGACCGGATTATTAATAATCGTGCTATTGCTGATATGGCAACAAATCCGCTATTGGTGACAATGATTGCTACTGTTCACTATAGCGGTAGTGCTTTACCAGGACGGAGGGTGGAACTTTATCAAAAAATTTGTGATTTACTTTTGGGAACGCGACAAGCTGCAAAGAAAATTAAAGCACCTCTGACATCTGAACAAAATAAATCAGTATTGCAAGTCTTAGCACTGGATTTGATGCAAAGGGAAACTCGCACTTTTGCACCAGCAGAAGTTGAGAGTTTAATTGATAAGGAACTGCAAACAATAGTTAATATTACATTAACGCCAGGAGAATTTTTAGAACAAGTTAAAGATGTGAGTGGTTTAATAGTCGAAAGAGAGCAAGATATATTTGAATTTGCTCATTTGAGTTTTCAGGAATATCTAGCTGCGGCTGAGGTGAAAGAGTTGCAGCAAGAACAAATATTAATTGATAATTTTGATAATTCTTGGTGGGCTGAAACAATTCGTCTTTATGCGGCTCAAAGTGATGCTACAAATTTGATTCAAGCAGCGTTACAAAATCAAACAGTTGCTTCTTTAACTTTGGCTTATGATTGTTTGAAAGAAAGTAAGAAAGTAGAACTACAAACACAGCGTCAACTTGAAAATATTCTTGAAGCTGGTTTGACATCTAAAGATGCAAAAATTGCCCAGATAGCAGCACAGGTGAAATTAACCAGAAGGTTAAATAACTTATTGCGAATTAATGAAAATCAAGAAATAGATCAGAGTTATCTTATTTGGGCAGAGTATCAGGAGTTTATCAAAGATACTTTTGGCACAAATACTATTGAGCCAGGTTTTTTACCAGTTGATGCCAAGAATGTTTCTCCTATTCAATCTGTCACCGGCATTAGTTTCCAAGCTGCTAATCGTTTTTGTGCTTGGTTGAGTTTAAATTCTAATTTTGGTAACAACCTAATTCGTTATAGATTACCCACAGAAGCAGAAGCAAAACAGTATCCAGCCAGAGAAGAGAAACCTCTTACCTGTTGGACTCAGGAAAACCGCACTGATGGAGAAGGAATCAGGGTTGTTAAAGATCAATGGCCACCACAATACAGGCAACTTTTAGAACACTTAGCTGCTGGAAATTGGCGCGAGGCTGATGAGGAAACAGCTAAAATGATGCTGAAAGTAGCTAAACGAGAAAGTCAAGGTTACTTAGATATTGAAGCTATTGACAAATTTCCCTGTTCTGACCTCAGGACAATTGACCAGCTTTGGGTACAATATAGTTACGGTCGCTTTGGTTTTAGTGTTCAAAAGCGCATCTATGAGCAGAAAGGAAAAGACTATAGTGCAATGTATGACGCATTAGAGTGGTCAAGCGCATATAAATGGTCACAAAAATTTTCAGATAATGAATACAAGCAAGCCCCTTTGGGACACCTGCCACTAACTCACACCATCCTACAATATCACACCAACCGAATGAATACTCTTCTCTCGCGCAGAGACTTGTAAATTGTAACCTATAAAGAAAGCTTTCAGTCAATTCATAAACATTTCTTATTGCCGACTTTTCTACAACGTTTCAATGTTTCCTGGTTTTTGATACCTGGCACTCCCCCTTTCGGGGTCATAGCAATTCGCCATGACAAATTTTTCAGGTACTTTCTGAATTTCTGGGTCTGTTGCTTCCCATGTGTTCCAAGGTAGATTCATTTGTCCTGGTGATGTTTTCTTTTTATTCGGCTTTCCTTTCAACTTCATTCCCGCTAGCAGCTTGCTTCCCCAGTGGTTACGCTTTTCTGATTTTGGCTTTGGTTTGTACTTGCGACAAAACCCCCGATATTTAGCAGCACACTCATCTAGAGTTTTTCCTATTTTTACCAAATTTTTTGTAAATTGAGTACAAATCCAGGTAAAGTATTCTCCCCAGAAAGAGTTGGAGGTAATTTTAATACTTCCACTGCTTGTCCTGGGCGATAAATTTCTACTTCCTGCCTTTTTCTATTGATCAACCAACCTAAACGACACCCATTTGATCTATATTCATCCATTTTGTCTTGAACTTTTTTCAAAGTGTCAGATGGTGACATGATTTCAATGACAAAATCAGGACACAGAGGCAGAAACTTCTCTCTTTGTTCTTTAGTCAAAACCTCCCAACGGGATTTTTCCACCCAAGAAACATCGGGAGAACGGTCAGCACCATTTGGTAAAGTAAATCCAGTAGATGAATCAAAAACTTCGCCAAGTTGATTTTGTTCGTTCCATGATGCTACTTGCAGAATTAAATTAACATTACTTCTCCCTGTTTCTCCTCCCGTCGGTGGCATTATAATTAACTCTCCCTGGACATTGCGTTCTAATTTTAAATCGGGGTTTTCTGCACACAACTGATAAAACTGCTCTCTTGTCAGTTTAATTACAGAATTGAGATTCAATGTAAGTGCTGTCATAGAAGCATTTTCCGTTTGTATTTGCTGACTGGGAAACCTATATCTATAGGAATCCGATTGATTTATAAAAAAAAATCTCAGTATATGTAGGGTGTGCTAGGCGTAAGCCTTAACGCACCAAAAGTTTTGGGGAAGGTGCGTTACGCTGACGCTAACATACCTTATGTGTATTTCAAAAATCAAAGATGAGTCCTATATCCTCACACGTATTTTCTCTTAATGTTTTTCAAAAATCAAAGAAGATTCCTATATTTTTTAAATTAGACGCATAAAAAGTAAATTTGCATACATTTAAAATGAGGTGAATCTTCAGGTTTTTAGATTGTTAGGAAAATTATAAAAACTAGTTTGATTATGATAATTTTTATTTATGCAATTGTCTATCATGGAGAAATAGAACTCAAAATATCCTGGAGACAATATGCCAAAACGGATAATCACAAAGTTAAATACCTGGTTTAATCGAGCAACAATTGTCACTAATCTAGAAGTTTTTCAAGATATTATTATTATTTCTCTTTGTGTAGGCTTATTTTGCGTTATGTTCATCCGTTTGGGTGATATGTTTTTATCTTTTTTACACCCATTAGATTTACGGGAAGTAACATCTGATATTTTGTTTATTTTAATTTTGGTAGAGTTATTTCGCTTATTAATTGACTATTTACAAACACAGAAAATTTCAGTAGGTGCAGCCGCAGAAATTACCATAGTTTCTGCTTTACGGGAAGTAATTCTGCGGGGTGTGCTGGAGATTCCCCGTGACCAAATTTTTGGCATCTCCTTATTTTTGTTAGTTTTAACAGCAATTCTCATAGCTTTACCCTGGATATCTGGATTTTTTCATCATGTCAGAATTACCAACGCGGAAATATCAGCAGATGATACAGACTTATTGTCGAATACCTCAATTAATGCTGATTAAGTTGGTAGGTTATAAATATGGAAATCCGGTTTGATTTTTGAATTTAGAGAATAGATCGTGGGGAGTGGGGAATTGGGGAAATGGGAAGAAGCCTTTGAGAGTTATCTTGAGTTTTTAAACGCAAGTGCAGGCTAGTACCAACACTAACAAAAATCAAATATGAGTCTTATATAATTTTGTTAGGCTTAATACATAATAATAGATAGGCGATCGCCAGCCAATTAGACAAGGAATAAAAGAATTTCTACAGATGAAATAAATAAGTAAAAAATCACTTGAATGTAGTAATTCGCTGGGAGCGATCGCAGTTACTAAATTAGTACAATTTCTATGATCTTCCAGAAACAATATAGAGTTAATTTACTAATAACATTGGCTAAGTATTTATAGTAATGCTGAGTATAATAATCTTTTCATAATCGGTAACACTGACAGGCATAATAAATTACTATAAATATTTAACAGTCATCACCCATAAAAATGAACCCAGTTTTGATTAATGACACTACATTACGTGATGGTGAGCAAGCAGCTAGTGTTGTTTTTAACTTAGAAGAAAAAATAGCGATCGCTACATTTCTGGATACAATTGGCGTTGATGAAATTGAAGTAGGCATTCCGGCTATGGGTCAGTCGGAACAGAACGCCATAGCCGCAATTTGTGAATTAGGTTTACAAGCCAAGTTATTGGGTTGGAATCGAGCTGTAATTTCCGATATTCAAGCTTGCATAGCTTGTGGGTTACAACGCGTACATATATCAATTCCCGTCTCTGCAATCCAAATTAACGCCAAATTCCAAGGTCAATGGCAATTAGTGCTACAAAAACTCAAAGATAGTGTGAATTTTGCCCTAGATCAAGGTCTTTTTGTCTCCGTAGGGGGAGAAGACTCTTCCAGAGCCGAAGAAAAGTTCCTTCTAGACGTAGTGCTATCTGCCCAAGAATGGGGCGCATCACGGTTTCGCTATTGTGACACAGTAGGCATTCTCGAACCTTTTACAACTTACGCCAAAATCAAACAACTAGTCACATCTTTGGCTATACCAGTAGAAATGCACACTCACAATGATTTTGGTTTGGCAACAGCCAACGCTTTAGCCGGCATCAAAGCAGGTGCTTTATCAATAAATACTACAGTTAATGGTTTAGGTGAAAGGGCTGGGAATGCAGCTTTAGAAGAAGTTGTAATGGCTCTGAAACACTTGTATCACTATGATTTAAATATTGACACACGACGATTAATCGAAATGTCTCGACTGGTAGTATCTGCATCTGGTTATGATTTACCACCTTGGAAAGCCGTAGTGGGAACAAATAACTTTGCCCATGAATCAGGCATCCATGCTCACGGGGTACTGCAAAACCCCAACACTTACGAGCCATTTGCACCAGAAGAAGTAGGTAGTTCCCGACGTTTAGTAATTGGTAAGCATTCTGGTAGACATCTTTTATCTAGCATATTGCAGCAACACGGCATTATTCTCAACCCTGAAGAAACCCAATCTGTTTTAGACGCAGTACGAGAAGAATCAGTCCAAAAAAAACGTAGTCTGACTACACAAGAACTCTTGTATTTAGTTCAAACACAACAACAATCACAGGCTAGTTGAAATCTGTTTTGAAAACGGGGCATAGGGAATGGGGTAAAATCTTCTCTACCGCTCTGTTTCCTATGCTCCCAATTCACACCCTACCTTGAATTAAGTATGACTAACGAAACGAATCTACCTACCCTCACAGCTTTAGAATATATTCCCTACATTGATGAAAACGGTCAATTACCTGAAAATTTACAGGGAAAAATTGGAGTATATGCCATCTTTAATCAGGAAAGAGAACTGCAATTTGTTGGTTACTCCCGTGATGTTTACTTAAGCCTCAGACAGCATTTAGTTCGTCAACCCCAACAATGTTATTGGGTGAAAGTGGCAACTATTGAGCGTCCTAGTCGGACAATTTTAGAAAATATTGAGCAGGCTTGGATAGCTGAAAACGGTAGTCTCCCTGTGGGGAATGGAGAACAAAAAGCCGCATGGACGCAGCCTATTGATGTTAAAACAATAATGACACCGGAAGAAGAGGCTAATTATCAAAAACCCACTAATGATGAACTCACGCAAATGAAAATCATTAAAAATGCAGCCAGAAGATTAGAAACAGAAATTCTAGCGGCTTTAGAATTACGTGGGTTAAAAGCACAAATTCGGTTCAATCCTAAGTTAAAAGAAACAGGATTACTGGATTTAAAATAATTCGTAATTCGTAATTCGTAATTCGTAATTCGTAATTCGTAATTCGTGATTCGTGATTGAATTATTTTAAGATTTAGACCACAACTAATTTAAAAAGGCTAATTTTAAAACTTAGCTTGGGAACTATATCATCTTAATTACCAGTTACGAATTATGTTGAAATAAAATAAAATATGACTATACAAATGTTAAACGATCGCTATCAAGTGATTCGCACATTGGGGGCTGGTGGTTTTGGTGAAACCTATCTTGCAGAAGATAGTTATATGCCATCTAAGCGGCGGTGTGTGGTGAAACAACTTAGACCAATTCAAAATAATCCCCAGATTTATCAGTTAGTTCAAGAACGATTTCAACGAGAAGCGGCAATTTTAGAAGAACTGGGCGGGAAAACTGACCAAATACCGTCCTTATATGCTTATTTCGTTGCGGATGGGCAATTTTATTTAGTGCAGGAGTGGGTTGAAGGGGATACACTCACAGCCAAAGTTCAACAGCAAGGTTTATTGAGTGAGAATACAGTCCGGGAAATATTGCTGAATGTCTTACCTATTCTGGATTACGTCCACTCTCAGCAAATTGTCCACCGTGATATTAAGCCAGATAATATCATGGTGCGTCATCGAGATGGAAAACCTGTACTGATTGACTTTGGTGCAGTGCGGGAATCAATGGGGACAGTGGTAAATTCACAAGGGTTACCTACCAGTTCGATTGTCATTGGTACGCCTGGGTATATGCCCAGTGAACAAGCCGCAGGTAGACCAGTGTATTCTAGTGATTTATATAGTTTAGGGCTGACCGTGATTTATTTGTTGACGGGGATGCAGCCACAACAATTAGAGACAGACTCACAAACAGGCGAAATTATTTGGCGTAATTACGCACAGAATATTAGTCCTGTTCTAGCCAGTGTAATTGATCGTGCGATCGCCTACCATCCCCGCGATCGCTTCCCCACAGCAAAAGCCATGCTAGAGGCTTTGCAAGGTTTAGCCAATTCCATACCACCGACGCAAGCAGTAACAAGACCCTTAGCAGACATCCCCGTTACACAACCATTAGCCACCACACCAACGCCTAACACAATTCCCACTACTAATCAGCCGCCAACTTCAGGTAATAATCAGAATGCAATTTTGATTGGCGGTTTGATTGCAGGCGGGTTAATAGGTGGTTCTGTGATTATTGGCCAGGTATTAACAAAATCACCGCAACCATCAGCTAACCAAAATATCACGTCTTCAGTCACACCCCAAGTTATTGCAACTCCTACTCCTGTTACAACACCTGTAGCAGCATCACCCATCCCAGAAAATGCTCAATCTCAACTACCTCCAGATATCGAAAGACCACCATCAGAACAGCCAGACGTAGCAACTACTAACAATTATTTTTGGCTTTCCGAAAGAGCTGTCACCGATGCAGATTTAGCTGGTAAAACTGGCTTTGAGCTAGATATTATGCGAAATACAATTTTTGCCGTTCACGGTCGCCGTTTTAACAATCCTGGAATCCAGAATTACTTTAACAACCAATCTTGGTATCGTCCTTTATACTCACCAAAAGAATTTCCGGGAAACCTACTCTCAAGATTAGAGCAGAACAATACAGCTTATATTGCTAGATATCAAGACCGTAATAATTTAAGATATTTTAAGAAATAAGCCCTAGTGCGTATGTAGTTAAAAGTAATCACGTCAATCTGATTATCCCTGATGGGTTTTGCTCATCAGCCTTTTTAGCTGGCAATTTTTAAAACAAAAAATTATTAACTCTGTGTCTAGCAACTTATGGAAACGCTACTAGAGAATCGCTATCGAGTAGTTCAAACTTTGGGTAGTGGTGGATTTGGGGAAACATTCTTGGCAGAAGATACCCAAATGCCATCTAGCCGTCGCTGCGTGGTGAAACAGCTTAAACCGATACACAATAATCCGCAAATTTACCAACTAGTACAAGAGCGTTTTCAACGAGAAGCGGCCATTTTAGAAGATTTAGGCAGCTATAATGACCAAATACCTGCCCTATATGCTTATTTTCAATCGGATGGGCAATTTTATGTAATCCAAGAGTGGGTGCAAGGTGATACACTCACAGCTAAATTTCGCCAACAAGGTGTATTTAGTGAAAGCGCAGTTAAAGACATTCTCGTGAATCTATTACCCGTCTTAGAGTACGTCCATTCTAAACGGATCATTCACCGTGATATTAAACCAGACAATATTATTCTGCGCCATCGGGATAGCAAACCTATACTGATTGACTTTGGTGCAGTACGGGAATCAATGGGAACAGTATTCAATTCACAAGGGTTACCTACCAGTTCGATTGTGATTGGGACACCAGGCTATATGCCGAGTGAACAAGCCGCAGGTAGACCAATGTATTCCAGTGATATATATAGTTTGGGGATGACAGCAATTTATTTGCTGACGGGGAAACAGCCGCATGAATTAGAGACAGACCCCAGGAATGGGGAAATTATCTGGCGCACACACGCCTTGAGTGTCAGTCCTACATTAGCAAGTGTAATCGATCGCGCGATCGCCTACCACCCCAGAGAACGCTTCGCTACCGCCAGAGAAATGTTACAAGCCTTGCAATTCGGTGCAGCTACCTTTCCCCCGACAGTAGGAATACCCCAAAGCATACCTGAACAGACGATTTCTGTGAGTCCAGGCGTTTCTCCTCAACCTGCAAATCAAAGTAATGGTAAACAAAGAATTTTGGTGGGGAGTTTAATTACTGGTGGTTTGATTGCTGCGGTGGCGATTATTAGTTTCGCCAACAACAATAACCAACAACAGCAAATAGTAGATGAGTCTACGCCTGTACCTACTGAACAATCAACAATTTCAACTCCTATCTCCAGCCTACCTAGTGAAACCCCTACGGCTGAACCGCAGACACCTACACGAACATCAACAACAACATCAACGGAGAAACCTTATTTGGGTTTTCAAATGGTGACACTGACACCAGAAAATCGAGAAAATTTCAGCAGTCGTTTAGGCGTTCCGATTACATTAAATAATGGAGTTTTAGTATTTACAGTCGTTCCGGGATATCCAGCTTCTATTGGGGGATTGCGTGTAGGTGATGTAATTCGCAATATTGATAATCAAATTGTTGCTACAGATGAAGAAGCACTAAAATTAATAGCAAATAGCACAATCGGCAATCCTTTGTCAATTGAAGTAGAACGTAATGGGCAAGTTTTTCAAGTTACAGTAATTCCTGCAACAAGACCATCACCAGAGAAAGTTATCCAAGATTTTTACGGACATATAAATCGACGTGAATATGAAGCTGCCTGGAATTATCTATCAAAAGAAAATCAAAATACTACTGGTTTCAATTCATTTAGAGATTGGTGGCAACAAGTCAAATATGCAGAGATTCAACAACTGACTAGTCAAGAATTAAGTAACGACACAGCAACTGTAGATGCTCAAGTTTCTTATTCCACAACATCAGGCAGAAACATATCTCAATCTCTCCGTTTCTTTTTAAAGAGAGAAACATCATCTCCATTATGGCTGATTGATAAAACAGAAAGGCTGTAAGAAGGGTATGGGGTTTGGGGTATCCCCATGAATGAATCTATCCACTGATTTAATTAGCGATCGCATCAACAGTAAAATTAGAAATACAAAATACGCAGTTACATCAATTCGCATGAATTATTAGTATAGTTAACTAGACTAAATGAGTTAAAGTACACCATAAACACCCTCGTCCTGACTGACACCGACTTATGGAAACGCTGCTAGACAATCGCTATCGAGTAGTTCAAACTTTGGGTAGTGGTGGATTTGGGGAAACATTCTTGGCAGAAGATACCCAAATGCCATCTAGCCGTCGCTGCGTAGTGAAACAGCTTAAACCTATTCACCATAATCCCCAGATTTACCAACTAGTACAAGAGCGTTTTCAACGGGAAGCGGCCATTTTAGAAGACTTGGGGAGTTATACAGATCAAATTCCCACTTTATATGCTTATTTTCAATCGGATGGGCAATTTTATGTGATCCAAGAGTGGGTGCAAGGGGATACACTCACAGCCAAATTTCGTCAACAAGGCATATTCAGCGAAAGCGCGGTTAAAGACATTCTCGTAAATCTATTACCCGTTTTAGAGTACGTCCATTCTAAGCGGATCATTCATCGCGATATTAAACCAGATAATATTATTCTGCGTCATCGGGATGGCAAACCTGTACTGATTGACTTTGGTGCAGTAAGGGAATCTATGGGAACAGTAGTTAATTCCCAAGGTGATCCTACCAGTTCGATTGTGATTGGGACACCAGGCTATATGCCCAGTGAACAAGCCGCAGGTAGACCGATGTATTCCAGTGATATATATAGTTTGGGGATGACAACAATTTATTTGCTGACGGGGAAACAGCCACAGGAATTAGAGACAGATCCCAGGAGTGGGGAAATTATCTGGCGCACACACGCCTTGAGTGTCAGTCCTACATTAGCAGGTGTGATTGATCGCGCGATCGCCTACCACCCCAGAGAACGCTTCGCCACCGCTAGGGAAATGTTAGAAGCCTTGCAATTAGGTGCAGCCACCTTCCCTCCAACTGTTCCTTATCAACAACCACAAACTCCCCCAACCGTTCCTTATCAACAACCACAAATAGCTACAGTTCCACCTGCTGCAACATTATCCAATACTGTCGCCGTCAGTCCAGCATCGTCCCCATCGTCTCAACCTGTAAATCAGAGCAATAGTAATCGGGGAGTTGTACTTGGTAGTTTAATTGCTGGGGGTTTAGTTGGTGCATCTGTCTTAATTGGTTTCGCCTTGACTAGACCAAATCAACCAGTAGCACAGTCAACAACATCTTCTAATGAATCTACAACCAACAGCAACACCAGCCAAAATGTAGAACCGACACCTACCCCTCAAGTACCTGAAACAGCCACAAATCAGCAAACAACTCAAAATACTGCACCACAGGTAAATCCTCCTGTCACCAAAAATTTACCACCTGTTGAACCCACTACATCAGAACCAGAAGAGAATACATCATCTCAAACTCCAGTAGTTGAAAGACCCTCACCAGAACAAGCAATTGAGAATTATTATGCAACTATCAATCAGGGTGAGTATAAAACTGCCTGGAATATGCTATCTCCCAGCTTTCAAAATAGCAAGCTGCACCCCAAAGGCTATCTATCTTACGTGGAGTGGTGGGGAGGACAGGTACAAAGCGTTAATGTTGAGAACGTCAATTTAGTAGAAGCGAATACAGAAACAGCTACAGTTACTACTCGGTTGACATATTTCATGAAAGCTGGTAATCAATCATCTAATCCTGTGCGCTTCTCTCTGTTATGGGATGCAGAGAATAGTAGATGGATTATCAATGGTGCTAGATAGTAATCTGTCAACAAACAAGAGTAATTGCACCATTAATAGTCACAAAAGCTTTGTCAGCGTCAAAAGTTCTGCGTTCTTCATCAAATGCGAGTGTAAGATCCCAGTTAAAACAGAAAATATCACCAACTTGTATATTATTGAAGTCTGTCTTGATAGCTGAACCATATGTAGCAGCATTAGCAAAAGGATCATCTAGATTAACTGGAGTAAGGCTATCGAGACTACCAGGAGTATTCTTCGCCATAGGCCACAAGTATTTCGTATTCTTCATCGCTACAATCGACTGAATAGCAGTTGAGATGGAGGTTTAATTGTGTTTCTAGAACGCAGGTACAGAAGAAGCCGCAGATGGAACATCCAAGACACCATCGCAGGGTATATGTTCATGATGCCTACCATTCTGGTTTTAGGAACTTTCGTATTACTGCCTATTCTCTACGCTGTGTTTCTTTCCCTGCACAAAGTGCAACTTTTAGGCGGTATTGATTATGAGTTTATTGGATTTCGTAATTTCCAGCGACTATTTACAGATACCAGAGTTGGAATTGCGCTGAAAAATACAGCCGAATATGTCGCAATTGTTGTACCCAGCCAAACTATCTTGGCATTGGTTTTAGCCGTAACCTTAAATTCTGGGATTCATGCTCAAAATTGGTGGCGTATTCTCTACTTTTTGCCTACCGTTACATCTTCGGCGGTGCTAACCCTCATCTTTATGTGGATTTATAACACTGATGGATTACTAAATAATTTTCTCGCCTTTATAGGACTACCTACTTACAATTGGTTGGGTGATCCATCTGTTGCTCTTAAAGGCATCATGATTATGAATATTTGGTCAACTGCACCATTTTATATGGTCATATATTTGGCAGCATTGCAAGATATTCCTCAAAAAGTTTATGAAGCAGCAGAAATTGATGGGGCTAATGGGTGGCAAAAATTTATTTACATTACTATTCCCTTACTGCAACCTGTGACTTTCTTTGTGGTAGCAATAGGCATAATTGGGACTTTTCAATTATTTGATCAGTCTTATATTTTCTCTGGTGGGACTGGTGGGCCAAATAATGCCACCCTGACTGTTGTGCTGCTGATTTATCAAACTGTGTTTCGCTATTTACAGATGGGATATGCTGCTGCGATCGCCTTTTTATTAGCAGTAGTGATCATTGCCGTGACACTGGTACAACGGCGACTGTTTGGAGGAGAAAGAAGGTGAGAAATATCTCTAGCTTTTCCTGGCTCAAGGGACTGTTATATATAGTCCTCTCTATCTATGCAGTTATTACCTTAATTCCCTTTCTGTGGGCTTTGTCAGCATCATTTAAGCCCCTTTCTGAGATTATTGGCGGGGAACTTAATTTTTTTCCCAAAGATTTTACCTTTGACAACTACAAGCAAATATTCTTACAAGAACCTCTATTTTTACGCTGGTTGTTCAACAGTGTATTAATTGCTGTCAGCGTCACGGGGTTAAACTTACTGTTTAATTCTATGGCTGGTTATGCCTTAGCTAGACTACGCTTCACAGGGAGAAATTTCTGGTTCTTCTTGATTTTGGCAGTCCTAGCTGTACCCGCACAAATTACTCTAATTCCCACATTTTTGATATTGAAAGCGATAGGTTGGCTCAATTCTTATCAAGGCATGATTGTGCCTAGTATGGTCAACGCTACTTTTATATTTATGATGCGGCAGTTTTTTGTTAATTTTCCTAAAGAGCTAGAAGAAGCCGGACAACTCGATGGCTTAAACACCTTTGGGATTTTCCGGCATATTATTTTACCTCTAGCCCAACCAGCCTTAGCAGCACAGGCGGTTTTTGTGTTTATGGGTAGTTGGAATAATTTTTTACTGCCAGTAGTCATCTTATTCGACCCAGAAATGTTTACTCTCCCCCTAGGTTTAAACACCTTCAAAGGACAGTACATCAGCTATTGGAACTACATCATGGCCGCCTCTATGGTCTTTACCCTACCAGCCTTATGTATTTACGCCTTTTTTAACCGTTACTTCATCCAAAGTGCCACCTTCACCGGTGGTAAGGGATGAATAGGAGTTGAGCAAGTATTCTCTCATCAGCACTCAGCACCGGCTAAACGCCGCGCTACCGCTAACAACACCGGCTAAACGCCGAGTTACCGCTAACAGCACTCCCTGATCCCCCATTCCAGATTTTGGGCAACAAATTGCACTCTGAACATGATATTGGTATTACAGCGACTTAATCTCTATCTGTTAGCTAACACACATTATGGGTTTTGCAAACCTAGCGATCGCAGAGATATCAGTAGACTACAGTGTGACTGTAGCCAAAGGTTTTTCTGTGCTAATCCTAGAGATTGAGTATCACTTTTTTAGCTGTGTTGAGCGTCAAAATCTTTAAGGGGAAACATGTTTAGAAGACTTATTGGCGTTGTTGCCGCTACTATTTTACTGACGTTTCAGTTGGTTATCGGTAGCGCAACAGCAGTGGAACTAGACGAAGCTACCAGAACAGTGAAATTAAATGCTCAGGGTGATAACGTCACACTGAGTTTAAAACAAGTCAAAGAAGGTAAACGGTTATTTCAGTACGCTTGTGCGCAATGTCATGTCGGTGGTGTAACTAAGACCAACCAGAACGTAGGGCTTGAACCAGAAGCACTGGCTTTAGCAACACCTAAGCGTGACAACGTTGAAGGTTTGGTAGATTACATGAAAAATCCCACCACCTACGACGGGGAAGAGGAAATTTCCGAATTACACCCCAGCATCAAGAGCGCAGATATTTTCACAGAAATGCGAAATCTGACCGACGATGACCTGAAAGCGATCGCAGGTCATATCCTTCTACAGCCCAAGATTCTGGGCGACAAATGGGGTGGTGGTAAAATCTACTACTAAATTCAGTGCTGTTAGCGGTAGCGCGGCGTTTAGCCGGTTTTGAGTCACCGAAGTTTGCCCGGTTCGCGTAAGCGTCTCGTAAGAGAGGGAGACCCTCTTTGCAACTTCTCGCTGTTAGCGGTAGCGCGGCGTTTAGCCGGTTTTGAGTTCTGAGTTTTGAGTAATAAGACCAGGAATCTTATTGAGTGATCGTATTTGATTTCTCATCATTATTTCCTAGTTTACCCAAAACTCAGAATCCAGAACTCGGAATTTTTGCTATACATACAAGGCTCAACAGTATTTTGAAAAAATATAAAAATATAGCTCTTAGTTAAGTTTTTACTATTGATTTCTGGCTTTTCTTCAAAAAAAAACTTCTATCTACGACAACTTGTCATATTTGGTCTTGATTTTATTTAAAATGAGATCAGGAAAATGAAAACTCTTTATCTAGGAGAACGCTATGAAATTAATTGCGGCAAGCTGGAGACGCTTTAGTCTGGCTGTATTGACACTTGTTTTAGTTGTGAGCAGTGTCGCCATCTTCACGCCTAGTGCTGCGGCTGAAACATATACAGTTAAACTGGGTACTGATAAAGGAATGTTGGCATTTGAGCCAGCAAAGTTGACAATTAAACCAGGCGATACTATTGAATGGTTAAACAACAAAGTACCTCCCCACAACGTTGTTTTTGATTCTGGCCTCAACCCTGCTAAAAGTGCTGATTTAGCTAAAGCACTGTCTCATAAACAGTTGATGATGAGTCCTGGCCAAAAAGAAACAACTACCTTCGCCGCAGATGCTCCTGCTGGGGAATACACCTTCTACTGCGAACCTCATCGGGGTGCTGGTATGGTCGGTAAAATCATTGTCGAAGGCTAGACCAAATGATTTTCCATGCTCCACAGCTAAATTAGCCAAGAGCAATACTATAAATTAATAGTGGTGACTAGTCATATTCCCCCTTAGTTAGAGGGTAATATGACTAGTCACCACAAATTTTATGAGACGTGATGCGTAAAACCCCATCCCTTTGTGGGTGGGACGGTTGAGCAATCAAAGCGTTGCAATTGCCAAAGCTTGGTTCTGAGGAAAATATTTTGAAAATAGTCTTATTAATTTTATTCGTGGCGATCGCTATACTTAAACTTACATTTACTAATCCAGTTCTAGCAGCAGAAATATCTTCAGGTGCTAAAATTTTTCAGAATAACTGCGCTGCTTGTCATATAGGTGGCGGTAATATTCTGATTTCCCACAAAACTTTACAAAAAGAAGCACTGTCAAAGTATCTAGACAATTATAATACTGACTCCATACAGGCAATTATCCATCAAGTAGAAAATGGTAAAAATGCTATGCCTGCCTTCAAAAAGAAGTTAAGTGAGCAAGAAATTCTAGAGGTGGCTGCTTACGTCTTCCAAAAAGCCGAAAAAGGTTGGTGAACATTCCAATACTTAGAGAACCTCGGTTTCTCTGCGACACCGAGATTCTTAAGTTTGATGAATCAATTAGCTAATTTTATGGCTTTGAAGGATTAGAGTTTTGCTTTTGCTGTCTAGCCTCACGCAAATTTTGCAACTTCTGTATCAGGTCTTGACCAGATTCTAGCGAGGATGATAAATCATCTTTGTTTACAGTCTGCTCAGAAGGTGGTTTTATGATTGCATTCGATGCAGGTTGATTTTTGTTGATTTGTAGTTGTGGTAAAGGCTTTGATGTAGCTTCGGGTTTAGGTGTAGGTTGACTATTATTGACACCCGGATTATTACCTGAATTGGGAATAACTACAGCCGGAGCTTTTTCTTGACTCGTTTCATCTGTAACACTGCTGCCATGTTGAAAACGCAAGCTAAATGGATAACGGCTGATTTGCTGATCAGCTTTAGGCTTGTTTCGATTAAAATATTGCCTTGCTTTCAGTTCTAGTTCAGGAGAAACTGACCTGTCTTGAAACTTGATATCTAACACTTTACCTTCGGGGTCTACCACTAAGACACCTAATAGTGTACTGTCAAGACCTGGTTTCTCTGTAGGGATAATGCTCCGAATAACTGCTTTTTCCTGCGAGTTGGGGTATTGCTGCTGAAGTGCTTTTCTCAAATTTTCGTATGAGTTTACCTGAGCAATTTCACCAATTTCAGCTTGCTTTGAAGGCAAATTATTCAGATTGGGGGTATTTCCTTGCTCTGATTTGGGTATGCTTGGATTGGCAAGGGCTAAATTATCTCCTACTTTGGGAGTCTCAGTAATGGGAGTGAGTTTAGCTGCATTACCACCAAGTTGTGTATTGGCTTGATTGTTATTGGGTGTAGTAATAGCAGGTGGCGTAACAGGTTGAGTCGCAGGCAAATCGTTTGGTAGTGTCGCTGCACTCAATTCTGGCAATTTGTCTACAGATAGAGGTTTTGAGGCTTCTGGAACTATCTCCTTGTTATCAAAACTAGGAGGTGTGACGCGAGCGAATTTATTATTAGCCGGATTGAAGGTAGAATTATCAAATTGGAAATTTCTCTTGGGAGATACCCGCAAAGCCTGACGTTGTGGAAAAGAGGGTGTGCGATAATAATTTTCAGGAATTGTCGCAAGCGGTGGCATTGATAGCGGTGTATTGACAGGTGGTGGCAAAGGAGCTAAGACTGTTGTCTGGGTATCCAGATTAGGTGGATTGCTCAGTTGCGGTTGTTGAGGAAATTGATTTTGTAGTAAAGGCACTTGTGGTTGTAGTGCAACTGAGTTCATCTCTGGTGTCTGTGGTAGCCGACTTTGGTCAGCTTGGCTGAGTTCTAAGACTCCAACTGTTTTTTGTGTAGATGATTCTTTCGGTTGGTTAGAATCTACAGGCATCAATGGCACAATCAATGCAATAGCACCGTGAATGCCGACAGAGGCTATTGCTGCTATCCCAGTTGGTTGGCTGAGAAATTCTGGTATATTTTTTATCAGGGAGACGTAAGACATAGCTGTTAATCGTTCACTCGGCTCGGTTGCAGTTGACTAGCAAAGAAATTTTATCTTGATTGTAATAAATGCGTCCCTTGGAAAAATCATAGCTGTCCATGTTGACGCGCAAAACACGATCATGGAAACTTTTTCCACTCTTTAATTTTTTAAGCTATCACGCGTTTTCTTGGTTGCACTGGCTGATGAGCTGGTTAATGAAATGCTCACTCAGAAATTTCCATTGTTATGCGTTGCACCATCCCGCACCATTTCAGCTTAAGCATAGGGTAGTTACTAGTCAGGGCGATCGCATCAGTCTAAGAGCATAAGTCTATTTGCTCAAAACAAAAGATTAGTCAGTAGTTGCACTTCTGAAAGAAAACTCAAGCTGTGGTGATGAATATCGGCAAGCCGAGATATATTACCATAGCTACCACATCAGGAAATGTTGCCTGTTTTGCTATTTCTTCTGAAAAATACAGGTGACGGTAGCATAGGGCTTCTACCACAGAGGCACAGAGGTACAGAGAGAAATTGATCTTTAGTTATTATTTTTAATAAATCTTAGTTAGAATTGTAATAAAAATATATCATTAATCCAATAATTAGGAGGGGTGAGCTATGCAAAGCACCCAGTTTGATAGGATTTTGCGGCGAATCGCAACGATATTATCGGTCGTAATTCTTTCTCTATGCCTGATTTATGTCTCTACTGGCATTTTGTTGTCTTTTTATTACGAACCGACAGCCGGCGGGGCTTATAACTCTTTGAGAATGATTGATACAGAGGTTTCCTATGGTTGGCTGTTCCATAGAGCGCATGATATTGCCGGTAATGCCATGATTGCGATCGCTCTGGTGCAGATTGTCATCATGTTTTTAGGACGGCAATTTCGCCGGAGTTGGCTATTTGCTTGGGTAAGTGGGATTTTATTTACCTTGAGTGCGATCGCGCTAGATTGGACAGCCATGATCCTCGATTGGACTCAAGAAGGTTACTGGCGGTTTAACATTGAACTAGGCAATATCCAAGCTATTCCTGTGATTGGTTCACAACTGCGAGATATTCTTACAGGTGGTGGAGCAATTAGCAGCATTACTGTTGAACATTTATACACCCTGCACAGCTACATAATTTCTCTAGGGGCAATTATTTTAGCTGTGGTGCATTTGGCAGCTTTATTGTGGCAAGAACAGCAAATGTATGCAGAACAAGCCGAGGAGAAAATTCAACTTGCAGGTGCATCACTAGCAGAAAGTTGAGCCAATTTTGTTAAAGGTAGTTCTTCCAACTCCGGTAACTTTTCTAGAACTAGAGGCGTAGACTGACTAGCACCAGATAAGCGTTTTAACAGGTTCGGTCTGGGGTCATGCAATAGGTAGATAATGCGATCGCCTACTTCCCACTCTTGGTTAGCTGGCGTAATCTGGAGACGTGCTTCTCTTTCTACCAACAACGGGACTAAAACTCCAGTCCGAATTTTTTCTTGGATACGTTCCTTTTGGGTAGCAAATTCCGCTTTATTGAGTGTAGTTGTCCCTAACTTCACTCGCCCATTATTGAGATACTCATTCCAAGTTTTAATTGCCAAATCCGAGACAAAAGCTTGGTTAACTTTATTGTTAGCGGAATTATTAGCTTGGGGGTCACGGGGAAAAACAGCTAAAACCCTTGGAGGATTAAATTCCTCGGCGGCTCGTTGCGCCAAAACAAAATTCACCTCACCATTATTCGTCATCGCTAAGAAAGTCCCCATCGAAGCTAGTCCTGCTTCTTCCAACACCTCAGCATCCAGCGCACTACTAGCAATTACCCTGATATTTTGAGCTTCAGCTTGAGCTAAAAATTCTGGTTCAGTATCGATGAGTACAACATTTTCCCCCCGTTCTTGAAAGAAACGGGCAATTAATAGACTTAAGGGATTACAACCGACAATTACCGCACCTTTAGCGTCTTGAGAGGTGATTTGTAGGCATCTAGCAACCCAGCCAGCCGTCAATCCTTGACAAACCACTGTCATGATAATTGTCAGGAAGACCAAAGCTTTAATTGCATCACCACCATTGATTCCATGTTTGGTCAACAAAATCGCAAACAAGGAAGCGACCGAAGCGGAAACAATACCTCTAGGCGCAACCCAGCTTAAAAATAATTTCTGTCGCCAATTTAAGTCACTGTTCCCAGTACACAACAGGATATTAATGGGGCGAACAACAAACATCAACACCAAAACAGTAAATAAACTGCCCCAACCTAAAGCAAACACACTGGCAATAGATAAATCAGCCGCTAGCAGAATAAAAAGTACAGAAACACTTAAAATGGTTAGTTGACCTTTAAAGCTGCGCAAGAGGCGTTCCTCTGGTACAGAGGAGTTAGCAAATACTGCCCCAGCGACTACTGTAGTCATTACCCCTGATTCGGTGCGAATCATCTGCGCTAGGGTAAACAAACCCCATAGCACCGCCAAAACCACGAGGTTTTTCAACTCAAATGACAAAAAATTGGCGCGTTTGAAAATCAAGCTCATCACATAACCGCCTACAGCACCGATCGCCGCACCAACACCAAGGCGCATGACTAACCCGACGATGGCATTGATAGGATCACCGTCACCATTAACGATGGTGTCCAGCACCACAAAGGCGAGAATTGCGCCAACTGGATCGATTAATACTCCTTCCCCTTCGAGCAGTGTTGCTACTTGTCGGTCTACGTTGATTTGTTTGAGTAAGGGGCCAACCACTGTTGGCCCTGTCACCACGACAATAGAAGCGTAAAGAAAAGCTATATTCCAAGGAAACTCACCCAACCAATGAGCCGCCATGCTCCCACCAATCAACGTTACCAGTGTCCCCAAGGTGACAAGCAGTTGTAGGCTTAAAGAAACTCTACCCAACTCTCGCAAATCTAGGTTTAGTCCACCTTCAAATAGAATAATTGCCGTTGCTAAGGCCACAATTACTTCCAGTCCTGTGCCGAGTAACTGGGGATGTAATAGCCCAATTCCATCAGAACCGAGGAAAATACCCACGAATAGTAATAAGACGATGCTGGGTACACGAAAATATGCAGCCAACACTTGGGCGCTAATACCTGCAACGACAGTGATCACCATCTGGAGGGTGACTTCAAAAGATGCTTCCATGCTATGGATTTTGAGCGATGTATTTCAAAATCTTTTGTAAAGAATAATGAAGATTACCTTTACAGGGTACAACATTAGACCATTGATTTTTTGTGAACTTCAGAGTTTTTTTCATACGTAGTTTTTCACAATACTCTATTTTTCGCTATATTGGCGAGTGAGTATGGCAAATTGCCAACAATCAGCATAACTTTCTGAGTATTAAACACTAAAAAAAATACACCTGTTGATAGATGTGAATAATTTGCCTTTTGGAAGATGTTCACTGTGTACTTTGGGTTAAGTGTCTAACAGGGTAGGCTAAATTGCTAAGAAAAGAAGGACTAAAGTCCTTACGACGAACTTAAAAATTTTTTTTGCCAAATCTATTGACATCATCGGGAAAATCCGTTAGTTTATAAAAGGTCTGAGGTTGATGCCCCCATCGTCTAGAGGCCTAGGACACCTCCCTTTCACGGAGGTAACGGGGATTCGAATTCCCCTGGGGGTACTGATTAAATTAAAAGAGATTGAAAAGTCTCATCTATATTTAAGAATTAGTTCCTACAGATAGATTTCTGTAGGAACTTAATCTTTATAGTTACTTTTGATTTGCTAGGTAATTGACTCGCTGGTAAATCGCCAGCAAATTGGATTTGAGATCATTGCTGAGGCGACGTTCAATAATTGTGATCGGCATAGTCAATTTTGGCCAAATTTCAATGCTGTAGCAGAGATTAGTGCCGATTAGTTGATCAAGGACATAAGGCTCTAAACACCAATAACCAGAAAAGCCTTTAAAATCTCCCTCTACCATTTGGAAGTTGATTTCTCTAGGGAAAGATTCTTCCAAGTCTAGAACTACACGGGCGCAAAAGTTGAAATTGAGTAAACGCTGAGAGCCGATTTGTTCGAGTCGAATCCCACCATCAGGATGCTCTAAGAGACTGCTTTTGGCTAGGTTGGGAATGAAATCAGTCAAGGCTTCATAATCTGTTAATACGTTCCAGACTCGTTCTACTGGATGGGGAATTTGAACTTTAGCCGTAATTTGTCGTTGTCGCTCGGCGACTTTGGCGATTTGGACTTCTACTGGGGGTAAGTTAGCTGTATCCGCAACCAAACCCAAGTCACGATCAAGATGGGGATCGAGTTCAAAGTCCTCTGTGCTTGTTTGTTGGTTAGTCACTTTCAGAATATGGTGTGTTCTCGTCAGAAAATTGGGGCAGAGTCAGGGTGAAACAGATTTCGCTGAGTTGAGAATCAGGTATGGGCGTACTCTCAACTGCGATCGCTCCATTTAAATGCTGCACTAAGGATTTCACTAAAGCGAGTCCTAAGCCAGTACCGGGTGTCCAACGACCGCCTCTACCGCGACGAAACCTATCAAAGATATAGGTCGCCTCTTCTTGGGAGATGCCACGTCCTGTGTTAGTCACTTTGATCATAACTTGATCTACTAACTGATTAACTTGGTGACTGGCGTGCAGGTGAATAATAGTATCCCGCTCTGAGTATGTATACGCATTATTTAATAACTCATGCAGAATTCTGTCAAAACTCTCCAGTTCGGTTTGGAGTTTTAACGGTCGCTCTGGTATATTTAAATTTATACTTAAGCCTTTCTCTACCAGTTTTGCAGTCAAAGAAGTGCTGAGTTCTTGGATTTTCGTGTTGACATGAATATTTTCATAGCGTGGTGGTTCTTGCTGCGTCTCTAGTTTTTGCAGAGTGAGCAAGTCATTAATTAAGTTGATTTCTTTAGAACATTCTTTTTCGAGAATTTCTAAGTATCTGTCTTGGCGTTCGGCTGTGATCCCTGGTAGACGCAAGTTCTTGATAGACAACATCATATTCGTCAGAGGGTAACGCAGGCGATCGCTGATGTTGCTCATAAACTCATCTTTGAGCCGACTCAATTCCCGCAATTGGTCTACATATTGCCGTGTTCTTTCATGCAGTTTGGCCTGTAGTTCCAGGCTGGTTTGCAGTTTGGCGGTGCGCTCATCGACTAAAGTCTGGACTTGTCGTAGTGTTTTTGACTGAATAATGGCATTGCTGACTTGAGCGCAGACCATTTCTACCAGATTTAATTCTGCTAGTTGCCACTCACGAGCTACTGCTTGTTGTAGCACTATAAAACCTAAGATTCTACCTTGATTTTCTAATGGCATTAACAACACGGCTGGCAATTCTGTAATTGCAAATAATGGCGCAACGGTTGCAGTGTCCTGTAGGTCGTCTGTGTAGTCATTGATGATAACTGGGTTTCCCCCCTCCAGAAAAGCTCGCTGACACAAAGCACAATCTGCTAGAGCAAAAGATTGATTTAAAGACGCTGTTTGACTGGGATTATCCCTACACCATTCACCAATTACGTCGGCTCTAGCTTGGGGAATTTGTTTTTTAGTGCGAGTTCTAAATAATGGATCTGTATATCTGAGGAGGATTAATAAACCCCTGTCTGCTTGTAAAGATTCAGCAGTAGATGCTATGGCTAGTTGGAGCATTTGATTTAACTCCAAGTTACTCCGACTAAGTATAGTTAATTGCTTGATCAGGCTTTGATGCTGATTACTTTTTTGTAGATATTGCTGCTGGGTGGAAATTAACTGTGCTTGGGTGACTTGGGAAAAAGCGATCGCACAGGATGAGGCGATCGTGTTGAGAATTTGTTTTTCTGAATTCCCCCAATCATAGGATTGGAATTGTATCAGATTTATTACACCATTATTTTTGCCGCCAAAGCGGGTAGGAATTGCTAACACCGCTTTGATAGGTAATGGTAACTGTTGACACCCAATCGCTAAACTATTACGAATTGTGGCAATATCCTCAATCGTAAAGGGTTCATTAGCACATTGCAGCACTAACTGTTCAACAGAGAATAGTTCGTCTGGCTGGGGCATTCCTAGATATTCATCCGAACACCAACTAGCCGTCGTTGCTTCGGTTGAGTCCTCACTCGTCACCGTAACTAAGCAGCAACAATCTACATTGGTGGACATTCCTATCCATTTGGCAATTTCTGGCAGCATCAATGCTGTCGATGGACTGCTAGCAATGATGTGATTAATCTTTTGTGCCAACTTGTGGGCTGTTTCTTCCTGATGCTGCATCAGTTTGACTGGGTATGGTTTGAGTCTCTCTGGGTCATCGGGGCGTTGTAGTGACACTAGTAAATGCTTTTTCATTCCTGATTTGTTCTTGAATAATGACCCCATTGTGCTTGCACCCAACTTTTTGGCATATTATTCACCGTTATTTGTGTGGCTATACCGGATGGATGGCAAATCTTCCTTCAAGATTTTCTATCATTCTGTTATAGCCCCTTTATTTTGCAGATGAGCAAATTATCAGTATATTAAGGAAATTTATACATGATCATTGAAAGACTCAAAACTTTCGAGAATACTTAATCTAACTTATGTTTAAGTAGATGGTCTAGTATCCATCAATAACTTTTGCCTTAAGATACCTTGTTGGGAACTATACATAAACCGTGATATCTCTGGATTTCAATCCAGAACTTCATATGTACTCACCGCATTACTACTGTTGCGACGCAAATTTTTAAGTAAAATAGCTTGTAAAAAATCTTACTTAGGAATTTAGCAACCCACAATTGTTGGGTGAAGTGAAGGAATAGGGCGTTAGGAGAGGGAAAGGGTTTTTTGTTGTGTCCAATTTTTAAAACTTCCCCTACTCAAAAAGGCTGATTCCCTATTCCTTGTTTATTCAGATTAAGTGGGAAAATTAAAGCAGATTACTAAGTAGAACAGGGTAAATAATTAAAGGTTTGTAGTAAGAACTTTAGTTCTCTCTGCGTTCTCTCCGTTCCCTGCGGGACGCTCCGCGAACAAAAAAGGACTAAAGTCCTTACTACGAACTCAATCCTAGTTTTTTAACATTACTTAATATAGTTTGGTTTTTTCAAGTCGTTCTACTTATAGTGTTTAACTTAATTAAATTAAAATTATTTATTTGTCAAGCAATAAACATAGAAATTTTCTGATAAAAAAGTGATGAATACAGCTTAGTAGCTTATCAAGCAGCAACTACGCTGTATTCACCTGCATAGCAGACTAGCCGGCTAGACTTTCGACAGCGAGAGGAACCATATCGCCGTTTTTGGTTAGTCCTAATAACATGGGTTGTTGGGGTTGAATCAGTTGACCTGTGAGTACACAACGTTCTTCTTGTTGAGCTGTAGCGGCTATACTAGCGCGAATATCGGCTCGTGAAAATCGCGGTTTCCACTCGCCAGATTTTTGCTGGACATAATTCCAGAGAATATCGCGGATGAGAGCTTGATACCCCTGATTGCCTGCGATTTCTTTGAGTTTCTCCTTGAGTTCTCGCTCCAAGCGAATGCTAGTAACTTCCATATCGGTAGTTGGGGTGCGAGTAATTGTGTGCATGACTTTTTCTCCTTTAAAGTATGGACAGGATAGTAATACAAGTGTAGTATGTTTAAAGGAATGTTCAATAGGTGAAATTTTCTGTGAAAACCATTTACCCCATCTCTACTTTCTGGAGCGCAACTAACTATCGCATTAGTTGGGAATCAGGTGCTGTGGGCGTGGAGTATTTATTTATGGGCGATGGTAGCCACAAGCATGAGCAAATCACAGAGGAAAATCATGATTTTAGATATTTCAGCATGGATGGGCTGAATGCCAAACCACAACTAGATGTAACAAGCGGGAGGTACAGACGGAGAAATGCTGTACCAAGGTAAGACCAAACAAAATGATGGTCAAATTTTTACCCCCGCCTCACCTAAATCAGAAGCGGGGGTTTTTTATTAAGGAGTGAAGCTGTGGCGACATCTTCGATAAGCTACGCTAACGCGATGCCAAGATTAGAGCAATTCGTGGTGGTTTTTTCGCAAAACTACTTACCACTGTGCCGGGTTAATATTAAACGGGCTATTGTGCTGTTAATTACCAATAAAGCCGAACCTTTGCTTGGTTCTACAGAAGGTGGGTGGCGAGTTCACTCACCCAGCTTGATAGTTTATGTCCCAAAATATATTCGCCTAAAAATTGCTGCGATTGAACGGACATGGAAAATTCCCCCTGTGAATCGGCGGGAGGTTATGCGTAGAGACCATCACAGTTGCCAATATTGCGGTAGCAATAAGCGTTTAACACTAGACCATGTGATTCCCCGTTCTAGGGGTGGTTCTCACACTTGGGATAACGTGGTTGCAGCTTGTGAAAGGTGTAACTCTCGAAAAGGCGATCGCACTCCGGTTGAGGTGGGTATGCAGTTGCGGACTAAACCAAAACCACCAATTCACCCGGCTGTAGCCTTTGGATTTAGTGAAACTTGGCGAGAAAGTGCCACAGAATTTTGGATAGATGTGCAAGCAAACCTGGAATAGCAGGAGAGCATAAGGAATGCTGAAATTAACTTACACCGAAAGCAGTTTTTATTTGGAATATCTTGCCTTATCGCTAGAAGAATGGGTACAAAAACGAGTAATTTTAGCACTACGGGTTGGTCAAGCTTTATGCGTTGAACCCAGCACTGCTTCCTTTTTGCTACCTGCGGATTTGCCAGGAATTGAAGCACTCAAGGCTGAATCCAGATTTGCTGACAGTGAAATTATTGATGTGTCAACTGGTGATGCTGAGTATGTGGAAATTACCCTGCGGGGTTCTTGGTTATCAGATGGTTCTGAAGATGCAGACGGTGTGTTTGTGACCGTAATCAGCGATTCGCCTAATGGCGACAGCTTTGCTTCACGCACAGAACTATTTGTACAGAAACTCTGGCAGGCAGCGCAAGCCTGCGCCTCTGTGATGAGTGAATGAGGGGATTGGGGACAAATCAAGTCAAAAGTCAAAATTAATTAAATAACTCCTGGGAAATGGGGATTGGGGACAAGGGAGAATTTTTCCTAATGCCCAATGCCCTTTTTATTGCCAATAAATATATTTTTTTTGTTGCTCTGAAAGATGGTTATAATATTTGACTAAAAACTCATTAGTTAAAGGCGAAGTATTATAGTATAAATATTTTTTTCTATGAGAAGTGTAATCAAAGAAAATGGCAAATCTATCTGAATTGCTTGGTGGCTTACCGCGATGAAAAATACTGCCAGTGGCTGCAAAAATTACTGTACCAGCAGCCCCTACACATGATTGATATTGTTTTGGAGATATCACCTTTTGCATGGTTTTATCTGTAAGATAGCCAGATGTGTAATTTAAAGATTTAGCCACTTCTGTTGTTAAAGGTTGAGGCAGGTATTGAAATGGCCCTGTCTCTTCATCCACATTATTGATATAAAGTATTATTTTTATAACTTGTCGGTCTTCTGTATCTATATGCCAAAGTCTTGATCCTGTTTCTAACTGATTAGCAATATCCCTACGAAAATATGCACCATGATAGGCTACTGGTAACCCAAGATAATTTTCAATAATATTTAACAATCTTTGTTCTAATCCCCACAAGAATATTTCTGGATATTCAATCATTTGTTCGGCATTAGCATGAACCACAAATCCATTTTTTTGGACAGCAATATTAGATTTAATATTTGGTAATAATTTTTGTGCTGATTGGAGAATTTGGGGATTAGATGGAATACCTAATTCATCTAAAGATGTAATTGCTATTCCTTGAGTTTTTATTGCTGTTACTATATTTAAATCATGGCTTGAAAGAATCGGTAAATAGGGAAGATGTTCTTTTATATCTGCTTGATAAGCAAGATCAGCATGATATTTTATTAAAGGAAATTTTATGAAATTTCTTAATAGTTTATTTTGGATTCTGGGGAATAATCTCAACATTAAATTTTGTTCCTACACTAATTCATTTTAAATTACTTGCATCTGAAAATTTTTAACAATAAGTCTGAGAAATATAAATTTGCATAAATTGGCGATGGTCTCCGACCGACGGTCGGTCATCAGCTACGCTGGGCGGAACACCATCACGCAACAAGACGCAATGATATTTTGGCAATACTGAAGCCTTATAAAAATACTGTCATTGGGAGAGACTAAATATCTGACTTTAGTTATAGATTTAGAGTGAAATTGCACATCTGGCAGATATTATTGAACAAGTTTGTAGTTAGAGATTATTTATAAAATAAACCTTAAATTGTAGGTTGCTTTAAAGCAACGAGTAATGCAACGCAGAATGGTATTGTGTGACGGCTAATTTCTACTGTCTATAACGCTCAAATCCTCACATTGCCGTTGTGTTACGGCAATAAAGCGGGAGGAATCTTCACACCGCTTTTTGCCTCATCTACTTGATATTTACATCGCTATTAACTGCGCTTGAGTGCTAAAGTTAGGCCATCTCCTATTGGCACAAGAGAAATTGTGACTCGTTCATCATCATGCAACTTTTGATTTAAGTTACGGATAGCTTGCGTACTAGGGTTTTGGATTTGCGGATCGGCAACTCTTCCAGACCATAAAACGTTGTCAATGGCGATCAATCCACCAGGACGGATTAATTGCAAAACACGTTCGTAATAATTGAGGTAATTTTCTTTATCTGCGTCAATAAAAGCAAAATCAAAAGTTGCTGCTTGTCCTTCTGCTAATAGGGTATCTAAAGTTTCTACTGCTGGTGCTAATCGCAAGTCAATTTTATCCGCAACTCCTGCTGCTTGCCAATAACGCTTGGCAATGGCTGTAAATTCCTCACTGAGATCACAAGCAATTAACTGACCATCACTAGGTAACGATAAGGCGACAGAAAGGGAACTATAGCCAGTAAATACGCCTATTTCTAAGGTTTTTTTTGCGCTCATTAACTGCACTAGCAGGCTCATAAATTGTCCCTGTTCTGGAGAAATCTGCATGACAGAGTGGGGATGATTAGCTGTTTCTTGGCGTAATTTTTGGAGAATTTCCGGTTCTCGCACAGAATTAGCCAGTAGGTAGGTGTAAAGTTCTTGATTAAGACCAATAGTTTGTGATGACATAATATATGAGGGAGTTTTAGGTATCTCCCGCTATACTATCGCTGAAACTATATAAGAATTAACATGGTGCGGTTCGTTGTAACGGTGGTTTTGCTGATGCTATTAGTGGGTTGTGGCAATATTGGATTGTTACCAACTAGTGAGTTAGTGGAGAAAGCGATCGCACTCCAGCTAGAACAAACCCAAGAGCAACTCAATCAGCAGTTGGATCTCAAGTTCCAAAGGTTTGAAATTAAACACCTGAAAATTCGCCAGGAACAACCTTTGACGATTGAAAATTTACCTGCTTTCCGAGTGTTGGGAAACTACGACTTAATTTTTCAGCTACCCAAGAGACAGTTGACAAAACTGCAACAACCGTTTGAAGTTTACTTACAGATTCAACAAGAAGGTAAAACTTGGCGATTGCTGTCACCAAGTAAGAGTAGTCAAGACACCCAAACAGTTTGGCGTAGCTATCTCATCCCGTAGATAATGTATGCAGCTAGAAAAAGCATCACAAAGTTTTCCGTAGAAATGCCATAGTCTAGCCATGATTGAGGTGATAGTTTTACCAAGATCAGGGCTATATATGTATTTCAATTTTTTTATTAGTTCGATTGTCGGGATTGTGGCTGTAGTGCTGCTAGGTTTTGGCGTGCTGCAATGGTTTCATGTCCCAGCCGGTAATTTCCTCGACTGGGTAATTGGGGGTGCAAGTTTTTGGTGGTTGTTGGTGATTGTCACTGTCCCCTGGAATATCCATTTTCAAGCCAAGCAAGTTTTAGCGGAAGCCGCACAGTCAGTTGAAAAAGAAATACCTGTAGACGAAAGACAAGTTAAGTATGTCAAAATTTTAGCCAAGCGATCGCTCTGGGCTGCTTTAGCTTTACACTTAGTTTCAGCTATTGGTCTTTATACCCTCGCCGCCACGGGTATTAGTGCTGTAGGTTATATCAGTTCTGGTGCGGCTTTGTTATTAACTATCTTGCGTCCAGCTATCCGCGCTTATGAATATTTATACGCCAGGCTGACGATGATTAGCCAAGAGTGGAAATATCCCCGTGAAGATATTGTCGAACTCCGCAATCGCTTCTACGAATTTGAGCAAAAAGTCCAAGTTTTAGAAGATCAACTCAACCCAGAACAACCTTATTCCTTACCAGCTACTCAACAACGCTTTGCTGATGAAACCCGCAAAGACTTAGCCAGAATAGCTGCTAACTTAGAGGAATTACGTGCTACCAATCAAACCGAACATGAAAGATTAGCCAGGGAAGCACGCAATGCGATCGCGCAACTTTCCACCGATGGGCAATTTTTGGATCATGTCCGCGAAATCATTCGATTTTTTAAGACAGCTTAACTAATACTGCTGATAGCGGGTTAAATCTACCACACCTATTTCTTTACGTCTTGTACCTAAAGGTAGAAAATAAAGGTTAACCTAAACTTAACTTGGGCTACTTGCTCTCGCTAGAAGTCCAAGAATAACCCGCCAATTTATTTGCAGTGCAACTGAGGTCAAATGACGCAATCTTGCAATCAAGCCAAAGAGTGGGAAGAACGTCGTGATACAGCCAATGGCTACTATAAGCAGGGAAAATTTCCAGAATATCTCGATTTAGTCAAGGAAAATTTACATTTAGCCAGAGCCATTTCCGATCGAGCCAGAGAAGGGCATACATTAAATGACATTGGTTTAGCTTATTTGGGTTGTTGTCAGATGCAACAAGCACTAGATGCTTTCAAGCAGGCTTTAGCAGTTGCAGTTGAGCTTGGTAACTTGCAAGCAGAAGCAACAGCACTCAGTAATGTAGGCTCTACTTATAGTCGGATAGGAAAACTTTCCCAGGCGTTGGAGTATCTAGAGAAAGCCGCACAAATTTTTCGAGAAGTGCAAGACACCCTTGGGGAAGTTTCTACTCTCAATGATGTAGCACTGATTTATATCAGATTAGGTGAACCCAAACGGGCTTTATTACTACAAAATCAAATTTTAGCAATGCGTCGATTACTGGGAGACTTTTCTGGTGAAGCGACAACCCTCAATGGCATTGGATTTGCTTACAGTATTTTAGGCGATCATGAAAAAGCTCTAGAATTTCTACAAGCAGCACTACCAATTCAAAAGGCTACGAAAAATGCTGTTGGTGAAGCGATTACCTTAAACAATATTGCTTCTATTTATATAGATATAGGACAACCCAAACAAGCATTATTGCTTTATCATCAAGTGCTTTTATCACGTCGTACTATGGGCGATCGCTCTGGCGAGGCGAATACCCTCAACAACATCGGTTATATCTACAACCACCTAGATATTCACCGCAAAGCCCTAAAATTCTACAGGCAAGCTGTGGAGATTTATCAACAACAGGGTGATTCTGTCGGTGAAATTGCTACTTTGCTCAACATGGGTAGCCTGTACGCCAAAACAAAACGTAAAAGTTTAGCGCGAGTTTGTTATCAAAATGCCCAGCAATTAGCAGAGCAAATCGCAGATGCGACTATCCAAGACAAGGTAAAGCAGTTTATAGATGCGCTATGAATGGTGAGTGCTGAGTGCTGAGTAGTGAGTAGTGAGTAGTGAGTAGTGAGTAGTGAGTGCTTAGTAGTAAGTCATTAGTTATTATCCTTCACTCCTTTACTCACTCACTGCCCAATTTCTAAACTCTATTAGCATTCAGAAATCCAGCTGAATCATATAGGCGTTTGAGCATGGCGGTAATTTTTGTACCGTACTCTAAATCTGCTGACCAGCGTCCTGAGAGTTGTTCAATGAGTGGGGCTACGCCACGTGTAACAAAACGAAATCGAGGATCGACAACCTCATTCACTAGAGGTTCTAGGCTGGCGTAGGCTTTGAGATGTTGAATGTGCGCCCTGACTCCAATTCTGGCACTAGGAAAAGAGGCGGCTTCAGCACCACCACCAATAGATCCTAAACCCGCAAAGTTATTTTGCTCAGGTCTTAAGTCTCCGCCAAAGCGCAGAAATCCTGTTTCTAGGCACATCTGACAGAAGGCAATGTCATAATTAACTCCTTCTGAAGCTCCTTCTTCTCGATAGAGTTTTGGTATGTCAGGAAACTTATTGAGGGCATTTTCATTGTTGTTTCTTAAGAAGAGTTGCATCTCAACTTCTGAAGTGTTGCCATTCGCCATAATTCTGTCAAATTGACCAGGGCAAATCACCAAATTTGAGCGCAAAGTGACAGTACGAGTAGTTGCATCCCAACCAACAGCAATATTAAAATCGCGCAATTCTACAGCTTTGAGATACACCACTTTGCGATAGGTAATCCGATTGACATTGGGTGATTTTGACAAGTCAATTCGCAGCCGATCTACTAAATCAATGGGAATATAAGCATTACCATTGACTAAAACTCCTTGCTCTGCGTAGGTTTGCCCGTTAATGTTGATGTTGATTGGGGGATAATTGGGATCTGGGGGAGTGCCTGGGGTGGGGTCAATAACACGACTCCAAGATGCTAAACCATCGGCAATGCCCAAAGCGAAATCTCGGCGGCGATTTTGCAGCAAAGCCCGATCCTCTGGATTGCTGATAAACCCTACTTGTAGCAATAAAGAGGCGATCGCAATTTGCCGACAAAAGGCTAAACTCCCTAAACCACTCTCGGTATCTGGTTTTACACCTCGGTTTGGCAGTTGAGGAACACGGCGCAACAGTCCCACTAGCAGTAGTTCGCCGTTATTCTTGCGCTCATTATTACTGGCAATGTGAAAAACACTAGCTCCCCTTACAACCGGACTACTAGCAGCATCAGCATGGATTTCTAGAGCCACATCACCACGACGACCGCGAGAATTAATCCAGGCAATAGTACCCGCAGCACTGAGATCATCAGGAACAGATAACACTTCAAAACTCCGCGATCGCAGTTCTGTTACAATCAAATCGCGCAGCAAAATCATTTCCTTCGCTTCTGTAGTCCCGCCAGCGATCGAACCTGGATCTATCCCTCCCGCTTCTTGGCCTCCGTGGGCTGCTGAAATAAAGATACGCCCCATTTACCGTAATTCCTCTTAATAAAATTAAGCGTAAGCAATTCTATACAATATTCTTCATTTGGCAACAACAATATAATATCTATCAGATGTGATTAATCATTGATATTTTGCTATTTCTCCCAAGTTGGGGAAGAACGAGGGGAGCAGAGGGGCAGAGAAGAAAAATTCATGACTATTCACTAATGATTAATGACCATTAACTAATATGCAAATTCCGCGCTTACACCCAGACACAATTGAAGAAATTAAACATCGTGCTGATATTGTGGATGTTGTATCAGAATATGTGGTGTTACGCAAACGTGGTAAGGATTTCGTCGGTTTATGTCCTTTCCATGATGAGAAAAGTCCTAGTTTTACTGTCAGCCAAACTAAGCAAATGTATTATTGCTTTGGCTGTCAAGCTGGGGGTAATGCAATTAAATTTTTGATGGATTTGGGTAAGTACTCCTTTTCTGAGGTGGTGTTAGATTTAGCACGGCGTTACCAAGTGCCTGTCAAAACCCTCGAACCAGAACAACGCCAAGAGTTACAGCGTCAGATATCTTTGCGGGAACAGTTGTATGAGGTTCTGGCTTCAGCCGCACAGTTTTATCAACACGCCTTGCGTCAATCTCAAGGACAATCGGCACTCAAGTATTTACGCAGCGATCGCCTCTTCAATGAAGCTACAATCCAGCAGTTTGGCTTGGGTTATGCTCCTCCTGGTTGGGAAACTCTCCACCGCTATTTGGTAGAAGATAAGCACTATCCGGTGCAGTTGGTGGAAAAGGCAGGTTTGATTAAACCCCGGAAGGAAGGCGGCGGGTATTATGATGTATTTCGCGATCGCCTGATGATTCCGATTCGTGATGTGCAAGGACGAGTGATTGCCTTTGGTGGTAGAACTTTGAGTGACGAGCAACCAAAGTATTTAAATTCCCCAGAAACAGAATTATTTAATAAGGGGAGAACTTTATTCGCCTTAGATCAAGCCAAAGCTGGGATTTCCCAACTTGATCAAGCGGTGGTAGTGGAGGGATATTTTGATGCGATCGCTCTCCACGCTGCGGGTATTAATAATGCTGTGGCCTCCCTTGGTACAGCATTGAGTTTGGAACAAGTCAGGCTGATGTTACGCTACACCGACTCGAAACAATTGGTACTCAATTTTGATGCTGATAAGGCGGGAACAAATGCGGCGGAACGAGCTATTGGGGAAATAGCTGATTTAGCTTACAAGGGTGAAGTTCAGCTGAAAATTCTCAATATTCCCGATGGCAAAGATGCTGATGAGTATTTACGTTCCCATAACCCTGAAGATTATGAACAATTATTAGTCAATGCGCCTCTGTGGATAGATTGGCAGATTCAACAAATTATCAAAGACCGTAACTTAAAACAGGCTACAGATTTTCAACAAGTTACACAACAAATTGTGAAGCTACTTAAAAATATAGTTAACGGTGATACACGTAACTATTATGTTTCTCACTGTGCAGAAATCCTCAGCTTAGGTGATGTGAGGCTTATACCCTTAAGAGTTGAAAATCTGTTAACTCAAATCACTCCATCTACGGCTAAATATTCTCAGCCTGTAGCTATCAAAAGAACAGGGAATGGAGGAAAACTTTCTCTAGTCCCCATTACCCCTTATCCCCAGAGGGGGCCCCGAGTTCCCCAATCCCTAATTCCCAAAGACCGCAGCCTTCTAGAACAAGCAGAAGCTTTGTTACTAGGGATTTACTTGCATTGTGCTGAACAGCGTCAAGCTATCGTTGCAGCGTTAGAAGAGCGAGATTTAGAATTTAGCCTTTCTCACCATCGATTGTTGTGGCAAGAGATTTTAGAGTTAATGGGGGAACAGGTAGATTTAATCTCTAGTTTGCAAGACAGATATTTAGAATTATCTGAAGATATAGCAATCATCTCTCATCTGTTTCATCTCAACGAGAAAGGGAAGAAAGAGATCATGCGTACTCCTCAAGTTGTGCAAGCTGCGATCGCTTGTATGGAACGAGTGCTAAGAGAAAAGCGTTATCGCCACTTTTTGGAACTGTGGGAAGCAACAGATCCAGAAGCTGAACCAGAAAAATGGCAGTCTTATTATCAAGCTTTTTATACCGAAAAGCTAAAGCTACAAGAATTAGACCGTCAACGACAGTTTTCTATCACAGAATTGTTGTAATCAATTGATTATTTTTGCTGCTGTGATTGCTGGCTTTGAGCTACTTGTCTAACTTGTTCAATATCTAAGCCTAGTTGCTCTGCTATTTGCTCTACTGTTGCACCTAAACTGAGCATAAAGGGTACAGTCTCAAGTTTACCTTCTTGTTTGCCTTCTTGTTTGCCTTCTTGATAAACTTTAGTTTGTTTTAAATCGCTTAAACCTAACATTTGCTCAATCTCCTTTCTACTAACTTTCGGAAATTTATAGATAATTATCGTCTCTATTAATTGTATAATGTCCCGTTGGGTAATTTCATCTGTTATTTGTTGTCGAGCAAGGACTATTAACTCCCTGGCTTTCATCCCCGCAGTGGTTTCTGGTTCAATGACTAACTTGACTGTCTCTATACCAATCGACTGTTCATCTGTTGAGTCTAACTCATCAAGATAGACACGTTTTACTCGTTGCGATGTCAGTAATTCAATATGTCTTTCTGTTTCTCCTATATCAATACTTTTACTAGGATAAACAATTACTCCTTGCCAATTATTGAGCAATTCGGTTTTATCCAGATACAGGAAGATTTCTGTAAAGAACCGTGAATATATTTTTTTGTCTGGTTGGAATTGAACTTCAACAAAATAAATAGGTAATGTATTGTTGTTGGGGAGAAATACCCCATCAATACGAAATGCTAGTTGCTTGACTTCAACTGACGAAAATTGATAGATATTTGCTATTGTTGGGGACTGGTCGATAAGTTCAAAGAAAATACCGGGGAAACTTTGGAACAATCGGTAAAATATGCTGTCTGTTTTCACGAAAGTTTTACGAATATATTTTTTGCATATAGGTTGCATATTTCCAGGTTTAGGTACACTCTGTCAAGAGTGATAATTTTAAGTAATCTAGGGTATTTTTGAGCAAAATATGTAGATTTAGGTTTATTTTAAACCCACTAAAAGACGTGATAAATTGCGCCTATATATGAAAGTTTTGGGCTTATCTGAAATGTATTGTGCTATTATACGTCACTACAAAGCATGGTAAATCGCTATAAAAATATAACCTGGATCAAACAATCTAAGCTATTCAAATTTGCTCTGAGAAATTTTACAACTGGCATATCTTAATACAGAATTATGGCAATACTTTAAATATACTGTTGTAGGGTTTGATCTTATTTAAGAAATATCAATTGGTAAGTATATATCTTAAGTAAGAATTACTTAAACACTAAGTAGAAAATCTATTACTATTACTTGCAATAACATTACATATGAATAAACCACACGATCAGTCCTACAAGAAAACTGCTCTGATTACTGGTGCAGCTAGCGGCATTGGTTACGAACTAGCACGTATTTTTGCCCATGATAATTACAACCTTGTACTAGTAGATAGAAATCAGTTAAAACTCACAGAAATTGCTACTGAATTTCAAGAAAAATTTAATATTTCTCTCAAAATTATTAGTAAAGATTTATCTCGTTCAACCTCTCCTGAAGAAATTTTTACAGAGTTGCAGCAGGAGAGCATTAATGTTGATGTACTCGTCAATAATGTGGGATTTGGCACTTATGGATTGTTTAATGAAACAAGCCTTAATGATGAACTGGAAATGCTCCAGGTGAATTTAGTATGTCTTACCCATTTAACTAAATTATTTTTGAAAAGTATGGTCAAGCAAGGTGAGGGTAAAATATTAAATGTCGCGTCATCTGCTGCTTTTCAACCAGGCCCTTTAATGGCAGTTTATTTTGCGACTAAAGCCTATGTTTTATCTTTCTCCGAAGCACTTGCTAATGAATTAGAAGGTACAGGTGTGAGTGTGACAGTTATGTGTCCAGGAACAACGGAATCAGCTTTTCATGAAAGAACCGGAATGGCAGACTCGAAGCTGATCAAGAAAAAAAATATGATGGATGCTCAAACAGTAGCAGAGATTGGTTATCGTGGTTTAATGAAGGGTAAAACTATTGTTATTCCTGGGTTAGAGAATAAAATACTAGCCAAAATGGTAAGATTCATACCCAGAAACATAGTAACTAAAATAGTTAGAAAAATGCAGGAAAATAATTAGATGTATTGTTTTTCCTCAGCAGTTATTCCTTAAGTGTAAATGCCATTTATTGAAAATCAAGGGATGATAATTGATGCCTGGTTACTATTTTTAGGTCTAGTTGATAAGTTCAAGTGAGAAATAGGAAATTATTGTACAACTGAATCAGTTGTTGTGTTCGTATCTGATATATTTCCAGTTTTATGTATAAACTGTCGATAGTTCACCTATTAGCTATTTCCCAATTAAACTTATCGAAACCTATAGGACACTAATCAATTAAACTGGCTGCTCTCTTCGAGAATAAAGGTAATCACAATATATTGCCCAAATAGCACCAAATAAACCGCTTAAAGAACCTGCGATCGCAGATGTAAAACCCCATCCCACAGGGCCAGTCCAGTTAGTAATTTCTTTTAAAATTCCTGTAGTTGCTTTGCTCACTAGATAAGCTGTTCCCGTAGCACCAAATGTCACTAAACCCAATTCTGCCAAGATTTCTATTAGTCCCTTACTTGATAAGTCTTCTTCAAAGTAAATCTTCCAAATAGCAGTGTACATAAGGATATCGGAAGTAGTTAATATTAACTGTTTGGGAATTTCTCCACCTGGTGTAGGTGTAACTGAAGCCGTACCACTACCAATGGCGTAAGTGGTAATTGCTAACACAGTTTCTAATCTCTTTTTACCTAAATTATCCACAGTTTTATCTCCAGTAATACTCTACATTTAGTTATTCTAACTAGACTATAAGTAGTTGGCATGAACTACCTACACCAGAACATATAACAATAGGTATTGGGGTATCTACATCGATATTGTTGGAAGTAGTATTTCCAATCCAGATCCTCATGAAAAAAAATCACAACTAAAGATGAAATATGAATATACCCTGCTATCTTTTTTAAGCTAGTCCGGAGTGAATTGATACATCTATGTTTTTTGATATAACAACAATGACAATCTATAAACAGTATAAATAAAGTCCGCCAAAGCGGACTAACTACAAGGGCTAATTGCTACCTTTGTAATTAACAATTATGTCAGATAGCGTTTTGATTATCTCCTAGATAATTCATTTAATCAAGGCTAAAACATCAAAGTTTTAGACATAATAGTTGATATAAAAAAAGTCCGCTTGCGCGGACTACGGACATTGGATAAGGTTAGGTTATTACCAAGATGGCCTGCTATATTGCTAGAGGCTGATTTCATTCTTGATTAATATGTTGAATAAAGCAAGTGCTGAAGATTGATTCCTTAGACATAAAAACCTGAAATATGTCTGGAAATAATTATTTAAAAATTACTTTAACCCTGGGTATATTTTTCTGTATTTAGATTAATTCCGTATATTTCTAAGCTTACCACCTAACGAATAAAGTAGTTTAGATTACCTCATTATTGAGACATAAATAAGAGAATTATGTCTAGATAATTTTTATCATTTCTGGAGTAATTGGATAAAAATTAAATGGTGGTTCACGAGGACAGCCCTGGAAAAATTCCGGGGTTTTATTTATGTAGCGATTTCCAATCATATTTGAGACTGCGTAAACCCAATCTATTGGAGAAACTGGGTTTATGCAGTCTCACAATTTTTATAAATTAAGTTATAAATGCTATTTTTTTATTAAAAAATAGATGCTTAATCCACACTATCTAAATCTGCTTCAATCTGGGGGTAGATTTTTTAATAATTCAAGTGTTTCATCACACCAATCTATCCAACTTTGTTCATATCTCATACCTGCTTGTAAAACTAAATTTCTTAGTTTATCTTCCTTAATTAATACTTTTAATGAAGGACATTGTTCTTGCTCGATTTGTCGATATGTCGATAATTTGTCTATATGAACTCTCCGATGACGTTCTACATCTTCTATCAGCACACCAACTGGTACTAAACTACCAGCAAAAATCTTCACTAATATATCTTCTCTAATGACATCAGGTTCACTGGGTTTGTGCATCCATTCCACTAAATGCTGCTTCCCCTGTTCTGTGATTGAGTAAATTTTCTTGTCTAGGCGACCTTCACGGGGAATAATTTCGGACACAACCAAGCCTGTTGACTCCAGTTTCCCTAGTTCTCTGTAAATTTGTTGCTGGGAAGCTTGCCAAAAATAACCTACATATTCACTAAAGACCTTAGACAGATCATAACCACTGTGAGGAGCATCAATTAAACAGGTCAGAATTGCTTGCGATAAACCCATAGGGAAATACTTGACAGATATTTTCTTAAGTGTACACTAGAAAATGTACACAACAAGTTGAATAAACAAACTTTAATAATAAATGTTGTATACAGTAAATTTAATTGCTCCAACTCCGGCGGGGACTTTATGCAAAACCTTCATCCAGATAGAGTTAGGAATTTTAAGTATCCCAATAGAACTCTGATTGTGGGTGCTGTGGCTTTAGCTGTGGCTAGTGGTGCGAGTTCATGGTATTTTTTGTCCAGTGCGGGAAATTCTGGAGAAAAAGCTACTTCCATTGTCAGCCGTCCTGTAATGAAAGCAGTGACAGCTTTAGGTCGGATAGAACCCCAAGGGGAAGTGATACAAGTATCGGTTTCGCAGACCACTGGTAGTAATCGCGTAGCAGAACTTTTAGTAAAACAGGGCGATCGCATTCAGAAAGGTCAAATCATTGCTATTCTAGATAATCGGGATATTCGGCTGGCGGCTTTAAATAGAGCCAAACAACAGGTTAAAGTTGCCCAATCACAATTAGCACAGGTAAAAGCTGGGGCAAAACAGGGAGAACTTGCTGCTCAACAAGCCACAATATCTGAATTAGAAGCCAAACTGCGTCAAGAAGTAGTTGCTAGAGTCGCGACCGTCAAACGCTTAGAAGCCGAAGTTAGAAATGCTGAAATAGAATATCAGCGTTACCAATATCTGCAAAAAACAGGTGCTGTTTCTGCTTCTATGAGAGATAGCAAAAAATTAACCCTAGAAACAGCACAAGAGCGTTTACAGGAGGCTGTGGCTAACCGGACTCAAACATCAGAAACCCTCAAAGAAAGACTCAAACAAGCAAAAGCCACTTTAGAAAAGATTGCAGAGGTGCGTCCCACTGATGTGCAAGCCGCACAAGCAGAAGTAGAAAATGCCAAAGCCGCCGTACAAGAAGCTCAAGCTAACTTAGATTTAGCTTATGTTAAATCGCCTAAAGTCGGTCAAATCCTCAAAATTCAGACTTGGGGTGGGGAAGTAGTCAGCGACAAAGGGATTGTAGAAATCGGACAGACTAATCAAATGTATGTCGTTGCAGAAGTTTATGAAGTTGACATCAATCGCGTCAAAATCGGACAAAGTGCAACTATCACCCAACTTAACTTCCCAGGAAAACTAGAAGGGACAGTAGATGACATTGGCTTACTGATAGCCAAAAAAGACGTACTCAGCACCGACCCCGCAGCCGATATTGATTCACGAGTAGTAGAAGTTAAAATCCGCCTCACCCCAGAGTCGAGTCAAAAGGTAGAGGGTTTAACAAATTCTAAAGTTAGAGTTGCGATGACTGGGGAGTAGGGAGTAACTAATTATGTTTAAACGCAAAATTCCTTTAGCATGGTTGCAATTATCACGAGAAAAAGCACGGATGTTAGTAGCGATCGCTGGTATTGCCTTTGCAGATGTGCTAATGTTCTTGCAGCTTGGTATTCGTGAAGCTTTATTTGATGGTGCAGTACAACTTCACAACAGTTTGGAAGGTGAGATTGTATTAGTTAGTTCTCGCTATAAGGCTTTGATTTCCCTGGATCAATTCTCGCAACGGAGATTATATCAGGCATTAGGTTTTACAGGTGTGCAATCAGTTAGTCCTATATATTTAGATTCTGTTCCTTGGAAAAATCCCGATAATCAACAGACTTGGGCAATTTTCGCTATTGGGTTTAATCCAGAGGAAAAAGTAGTTAATTTACCGGGTGTACAGGAAAATTTAAACTTTCTAAGAGAACCAGAGACAGTTTTATTTGATCGTGGTTCTCGTCAAGAATTTGGTACGATTGTTTCTCAATTTGAAGGTGAAAAGCAAGTCACCACAGAATTAAACAATCGTCAAGTTAATGTTGTTGGTTTATTCAGATTAGGAACATCTTTTGGCATCAACGGCAATATCATTACTAGTGATGTCAATTTTCTGCGCTTATTTGCTAACAAAAGACGACAGCAAGGATTAATAGACTTTGGACTAATTAAGCTAGAACCTGGAGCAGATATAAATTGGGTAATTGCTAATTTGAAAGCCAACTTACCCACAGATGTCAAAGTTCTCTCCAAACAAGAGTTAATCGCTCAGGAAAAAAGCTTTTGGAACACTAGCACCCCTGTAGGATTCACTTTTACTTTAGGAGCGATTATTGGTTTTATAGTTGGTGCAGTGATTGTTTATCAAATTCTTTATAGCGATGTTTCTGATCACTTACCAGAATATGCAACACTCAAAGCCATCGGTTTCAAAAATAGATATTTACTAGTCATTGTCTTTCAAGAAGCCTTAATTTTAGCAGCCATCGGCTTTATTCCGGGAATTGCGATTTCTCAAGGGTTATATATGATTACGCGTCAAGCAACATTACTACCCATCATGATGACTTTAGATAGAGCCATATTTATATTTATTCTCACAACTTTGATGTGTACCATTTCAGCATCTATAGCCATGCGAAAATTACAAGCGGCTGACCCTGCTGACATTTTTTAGTTGCTTGTTATTTGGAATTAGGAATTATTATGTCATCTGCGATCGCTATTTCTCATCTCAATCACTATTACGGTGAAGGTTCGCTCAAAAAGCAGATTCTTTTTGATATCAATCTAGAAATAAAACCGGGAGAAATTGTCATCATGACCGGCCCTTCTGGTTCAGGTAAAACGACTTTACTGACACTGATTGGTAGTTTGCGTTCTGTACAATCAGGTAGCCTAAAAATCTTAGACAAAGAACTTCGGGGCGCAAGTAAAAATGACATGGTACAAGTGCGCCGCAATATTGGCTATATATTTCAATCGCATAACTTATTGGGTTTTCTCACAGCCCAACAAAATGTCCAAATACCGTTTGAAATGAACAATAGTGTTTCTTTTCAGGAAGCACAAACCAAAGCCGCCGCTATGTTAACCACAGTTGGCTTAGGAGAAAGACTAGATTATTATCCTGATGGACTCTCCGGCGGACAAAAACAAAGAGTTGCTATCGCACGGGCTTTAGTGCATCATCCTCAACTAGTATTAGCCGATGAACCTACAGCTGCGTTAGATAGTAAATCAGGAAGAGATGTAGTCAATTTAATGCAGCAATTAGCCAAAGAACAAGGCTGTACAATTTTGTTAGTCACTCACGATAACCGGATTTTAGATATTGCCGATCGCATCATTCACATGGAAGATGGTTATTTAGCAGGATTTACAAGTATGAGAACAGAAAATTATCATTAGCAAAAGTTTTTCTTTATCTTCCCCAATCCTCAGTTATTTAATTTTGAATTTTGACCCTTCACTTCGTTTGAGGGCATGATGAGTGAATTTTGAATTGATTTGTCCCCAATCCCTACGCTCTCAGAGTTAAAATAAGAATCTACGTGAATTTCTTGAATTTGTAATATTATGACTGTTGCTACGAGTGTAAAAACTGAGTATGAAGCGATTATTGGTTTAGAAACCCACTGTCAGCTAAGTACAAATACTAAGATTTTCTCTAATAGCTCTACAGCGTTTGGTGCTGACCCTAATACCAATATTGACCCAGTATGTATGGGTTTACCAGGCGTTTTACCTGTACTTAACCAAAAAGTTTTAGAATATGCGGTTAAAACAGGGCTAGCTTTAAATTGCCAAATCGCTAAATATAGCAAATTTGACCGTAAACAGTATTTTTATCCTGATTTACCCAAAAATTATCAAATTTCTCAATATGACCTGCCCATTGCGGAACATGGTTGGTTAGAAATTGAATTAGTAGATGCAGAGGGAAACCCCACGCGCAAACGAATTGGGGTGACGCGGTTGCACATGGAGGAAGACGCAGGTAAATTAGTACACGCAGGTAGCGATCGCCTTTCTGGTTCTACCTATTCTTTGGTAGACTACAATCGCGCAGGTGTGCCATTGGTAGAAATTGTTTCTGAACCAGATATCCGTTCAGGACAAGAAGCCGCCGAGTATGCCCAAGAATTACGCCGGATTGTGCGCTATCTCGGTGTCAGCGATGGCAATATGCAAGAAGGTTCTCTACGCTGTGATGTGAACATTTCAGTGCGTCCCGTAGGACGAAAAGAATTTGGTACGAAGGTAGAAATTAAAAATATGAACTCCTTCAACGCCATTCAACGGGCAATTGAGTACGAAATTGAACGTCAAATTGCCGCCGTGGAAGCCGGGGAACGCATCATCCAAGAAACCCGCCTCTGGGAAGAAGGTTCACAACGCACCATCAGTATGCGGGTTAAGGAAGGTTCTAGCGATTATCGCTACTTCCCTGAACCAGACTTAGCACCAATTGAGGTATCAGAAGCACAATTAACTCAATGGCGCAGTGAAATACCCGAACTCCCAGCCCAAAAACGCCACCATTACGAGACTGAGTTGGGGCTTTCTGTTTACGATGCGCGAGTCTTGACAGAGGAAGTTTCTGTAGTTGCATATTTTGAAGCCGCCATCGCCGCCGGTGCAAATCCCAAAACAGCCGCTAACTGGATTACTCAAGATATTGCCGCCTACCTCAACAAGCAAAAACTCAGCATCACTGAAATTGCTTTGACTCCCGCTAACTTGGCTGAGGTAATTAAGCTGATTGAAAGCGGCAAAATCAGTAACGCCCAAGCCAAACAAAAGTTACCAGACTTGCTAACAGGTTTATCTCCCGAAAAAGCCTTTGCAGGTCAAGAACTCATCACAGATTCTAGTGTACTAGAACCCATCGTTGAAGAAGTCATCGCCGCCAACCCCAAAGAACTAGAAAAATATCGTAGCGGTAACATTAACCTCAAGGGCTTCTTCGTCGGTCAAGTCCTGAAAAAGACCAACAAACGGGCTGACCCCAAACTAACAAACGAATTGGTAGAAAAGAAACTAAATGGCTAATCTCAGTATTTTCTCAGTCATTTCTTCACAATATTTTTACCAAAACTACAGAAAAGCCAGTGTTAGCTCTGACACTTGAAAAGCTATTCTGTTTGTATTAGATACACCTTGATGATCTGGAGAGTTACCCAAGTGACTCTCCTTGTTTCTTAACCCAGGGTTTCTTGACTTTTCACATTATGTGGAAAAGCTAACGCGAAACCTAACCCCCTAACCCCCTTCCCTACCAGGGAAGGGGGAAAAGTTAAAGCCTCTACGCCACTTGCTTCTCTTCTCTACGAGAGGCTGCGCCAACGAGACGCTTCGCGAACAAGTCGGGAAACCCGCCCAACGCAGTGGCTTCTCCTTGTAGGGGAGAGGTACTCTACGAGAAGAGCTTCGCTCTATGGCGAGGGGTTTTCCAGATCCCGTGAAAAGTCAGAAGGTTTCCTGTAGTTAATGACATAACAGGTTTTTGCAAACATTATAGACCAGTAAACCAAACTGAATAATTGAATACCTTTGTTGATTAGGGTGTCACCTCTACTGTGATGAGAATGATACAAGAACTCTTGAATGATATTGCGTCAATAGTAATTAAAGCTACCATCAATAATTTTGATGGTCATGATTTCCGTATCCTCAGTGAAATTTCTTAATATTATTTATACAAATAATAAATAATGGGTGTTACACCTCAGTGCAGAAGTGGTATACTGTGCTAAGTAGATGCACCCTGATGATCTGGAGAGCTGCCCAAGTAGCTCTCCTTTTTTGATAGAAAAGTGTGAATAGCACTCCTCACTCAGCACTCAGCACCGGCTAAACGCCGCGCTACCGCTAACAGCACTCTTTAATTGGTATAATCGCCAGTCAAGCTGCTAATTAGTTGTAAGGGTGGGAAAAATGGCAGACTGGCAGGAAATTACTGGTGGAGTTACAGCACCGAAAGGATATAGGGCGGCAGGTATCACCGCAGGGTTGAAACCTTCGGGGTTGCCTGATTTAGCTTTGATAGTATCAGATGTAGAAGCGATCGCAGCTGGTGTATTCACCACCAGCCAAGTTAGAGCCGCCTGTGTAGATTATTGTCGCCAACACTTGCAAAGTAAAGCTATTGCGCGCGCTATTCTCTGCAATGCGGGACAAGCCAACGCCGCGACAGGTAGCCAAGGTGTGCTTGATGCCCAAGAAAGTGCGGAGTTATTAGCCAAAGAGTTAAATATTACCCCCGAATTGATTCTTTTGGCTTCTACTGGGGTAATTGGTCAGCGTATGAAAATGGATGCCTTACGGGGTGGGATTCCCAAATTAGTAGCAGCACTATCTGAAACTGGTTCAGATACAGCAGCCGGAGCAATTATTACTACAGATTTAGTCCCTAAATCTATTGCCCTAGAAACAACTATCGGTGAGCGTTCAGTCCGTATTGGTGGCATTGCTAAAGGTTCTGGTATGATCCATCCCAACATGGCCACTATGCTAGCCTTTGTCACCTGTGACGCAGCCGTTTCGCCTCACTTGTGGCAAGAAATGTTAAGTAGGGCGGCTGATAGAAGCTTCAATTCCATTACTGTAGATGGTGACACCAGCACTAACGATAGCTTAATTGCCTTAGCCAATGGTGAATCCCGCACCCCAGCGATTACTGAGATGGGTGCAGAAGCCGAAAAATTAGAGGCCATGCTAACAGCAGTATGCCAGCATTTAGCTAAAGCGATCGCCCGTGATGGTGAAGGTGCAACCTGTCTTGTAGAGGTGCAAGTCACAGGCGCACATGACGAACTCTCAGCCAGACAAATCGCCAAAACCATTGCCGGTTCATCCTTAGTTAAATCTGCAATCTTTGGTCGTGACCCCAACTGGGGACGCATCGCCGCCGCCGCCGGACGTGCAGATGTACCCTTTGAGCAAGAAAATCTGCAAATTAAATTAGGAGATTTTCTCCTGTTTGAAAATGGTCAACCCCAACCCTTTGACCGCGCCGCCGCCAGCGCATACTTAAAACAAGCCGCCGCCGGTGCATATCTCAAAGAGGATACAGTGTTAATTTCTGTCAGTGTAGGGAATGGTCACGGTAGTGGTAAAGCTTGGGGTTGTGACTTAAGTTACGACTACGTAAAAATCAACGCTGAGTACACAACTTAAATTTTACCTAATATTTATTCAGAAATCTTTGGATTTGGCTAGCGATCGCTAGCCAAATTTTTATACATTAACCTGAGTTCGTGGTTAAGCAGATGGAGGAAAACGATAAAACTGATACCCGCACATTTTCCGAAACAATTGTCTTATCCCGCACTCAGGTTAATTAACTAACTTAGTCAAATTCTCTTTCTTATCACCTGTCACTTATCACCTGTGTTGCATGAGAATCGAGCAACCGAAGATCGTTAACCCAGATTGCTTGTTGTGGTACAGGAATCTGGACTCCGGCTCGGTCAAAGGCAATTTTCAGACGGCGGCGATATTCTCGTGCGACATCCCATTGCTTGAGGGGTTGGGTTTTAATCCATACCCGAATCATTAAACCGCGATCGCCAAAATTATCTATACCTAATACTTGAGGTGTTTCGACAATTTGGCGTTTCCATTGTATGTCTTGATCCATCTCCAAAGCTACGTCTTTAATTAGCTGCAAAGCTTGATCAATATCAGTGTTGTAGTCCACGGGAATTGTTAAATCTGCTCTTGACCAACGGCTAGAAAGATTAGCGACCACTTTAATTTCACTGTTGGGAATAGTGATCAAGCGTCCTTCTGCATCGCGCAGTTGAGTCATCCGCAAATTGAGATTTTCTACTAAGCCGCCGAAATCTCCGACAGCAATCACATCGCCTAGAGCATATTGGTCTTCGATAATAATCAAAAAGCCGTTAATCGCATCTTTAATTAAGCTTTGGGAAGCCAAGGACAACGCCACACCCACTAAACCAGCACCTGCTAGCAAGGGAACAATATCTATCCCAAAGAAAATCAACCCCATTAAGATGCCAACCCCTACCCAGATAATGGTGACAATACTTTTAGTCACCCCAGAAAATGTAGAAACTCGTAGTTGTATACGTTCAGAAGTTTCTGAGTTGAGTAAAGCACCACTGCTAATCAAGGTAGAAGTGAAGCGGTCAATCAGGGCATAACTTAAACGGATCACGACATAAGTTCCCAGTAACACGACACCCAACTTCAGAGGAATTTGAGCGGCGGTGACAATCCCCACTTGTAGTATGCGTGTATAGGGAAATAAACCCAAAATTGTAAAACTTCCACCGCCCCAAATCCCAGCTTGAGTGAATTGAAACAGGCGTTTTTTGACTTCTTGAAAATGCTGGTGCTGCTGTTGATTTAGTTGAGTTGTGATATTCTGAGCGTTGCGTGCAGTTCGCGGAAGTGTAGTTACGGGATCTTTTTTGGCACGTCGCTGCCAGCAATACACCCCCCAACTAGCTACAATAATTGCTAACCCGATACCACCAGCAATTTTACCCTGATTGATCAGAAATTGAGGTCGTCGCTCTCGTTTAGCCCGTTCTAAGCCTGTTCTTAAATCTTCAGCAATTTGATCTGCCAAGATTGAGGTATCTAGCTGTTGCAGTCTCGCATCTGCGGTAGTCACGGTCATCAAGTATTTACCATTGACTTCAATTATTGGTAATCCGTTGACTATTCGAGTATTGACCTCAATTTTTTGTGCATCTGCTTGAAAGAATATTTGGCTGATATCAGCCAAATTACTCTGGATATTCTGCGAACGGGCAGAAAAATTGTTCTTTGTTGCTGCTATCTGGAACAAACGGCGACCATCTAAATATACCCAGTCTGAAACAGTTCTGTTACTAGTATCATTGCCTGGACTGCTCGCAGCTGGTAGTTGAGGTAAAAGAGGAATCTGGGCTGTAGCTTTTGGTACAGATACAACAGCGACAACCATTGAACCTGCGATCGCCAAAAATTTCACGCGCACTCAAACACCTCCTAAATTCTAATTAATTCCCTAGTATCCTCTACGATTAAATTCGGTAATTGTACCTATCAAAAGTTGAATTTTTGAGTTTCAGTGTGGTTTTGCATGGTGAAATTATTTTGAGTTACTTGTCTTTAGATAGTTGACAATCGACTTCATCTATCGCGAGTAATAGTTTAGAGAAATCTTTGTAATACTTTTACCAAAAATAAACTTAAAAGAAAAAAGCCAACGATGCAGTTAACATGAAGCTTATCAACCTTCAGGCTAGTTCACGGAAGCTTTGACTAGCTGTTTGGTAATTACAGCCAAATTTCTTGAGTCGTGGCATACTCTAGAGGAGTGCGTGTAAAATTACGTAGCTCTTGTTACTTTTTTTTGAGGAAACTGTTTAATGACCGCAACATCTCCCCGATTAAAGCACGAGGTTAAAGACCTCGGCCTCGCTCCCTTGGGAAGACAGCGTATTGAATGGGCTGGACGCGAAATGCCAGTTTTACGGCAAATCCGCGATCGCTTCGCCATTGAAAAACCCTTTGCTGGGTTACGCTTGGTAGCTTGCGCCCACATTACCACAGAAACAGCACATCTAGCGATCGCGCTCAAAGCTGGTGGTGCAGACGCGCTGTTAATTGCGAGTAATCCTTTATCAACTCAAGACGACGTAGCCGCTAGCCTCGTCTTAGACCACGAAATTCCCGTTTTTGCTCAAAAAGGTGAAGATAACGCCACCTATAATCGCCACGTCCAAATTGCTTTAGATCATCGCCCCAATATCATCATTGATGATGGTAGTGACGTGGTTGCAACTTTGGTACAAGAACGCCAAAATCAAATCAGCGATTTGATTGGTACAACCGAAGAAACCACCACAGGTATTGTGCGTTTACGCGCCATGTTCAAAGATGGCGTTCTGACTTTCCCCGCAGTCAACGTTAACGACGCTGACACCAAGCACTTCTTTGATAACCGCTACGGTACTGGTCAATCTACCTTAGACGGGATTATCCGCGCTACAAATATTTTGTTAGCTGGTAAGAACGTTGTTGTTGTTGGTTACGGCTGGTGTGGTAAGGGTACAGCCCTCCGCGCTCGTGGAATGGGCGCAAACGTCACCGTGACCGAAATCGACCCCATCAAGGCAATTGAAGCCGTTATGGATGGTTTCCGCGTCCTACCAATGGCGGAAGCTGCATCTATTGGTGATATCTTTATTACTGTGACTGGTAACAAGCACGTTGTTCGGGGTGAACACTTCGATGTGATGAAAGACGGTGCGATCGTTTGTAACTCCGGTCACTTTGATTTGGAACTAGATTTGAAATACTTGGCTGCTAATGCTAAGGAAATCAAGGAAGTCCGTCCTTTCACCGAAGAGTATAAGTTGACAAACGGTAAATCAGTTGTCGTTCTCGGACAAGGACGTTTGATTAACTTGGCTGCTGCTGAAGGACACCCAAGCGCAGTTATGGATATGAGTTTTGCTAACCAAGCTTTAGCTTGTGAATACCTGGTGAAGAATAAGGGTAAGTTAGAGCCTGGTTTGCACTCTATTCCTGTTGAAGTTGATCAAGAAATTGCTCGTTTGAAGTTGCAAGCTATGGGTATTTTCATTGATAGTTTGACAGCAGATCAAATTGAGTATATCAATTCTTGGCAGTCTGGTACTTGATATTTTGATTAGTTGATTTTTTTGGGGATGGGCTTTTGGGCTTATCCCTTTTTTTCGCGCAAAGACGCAAAGGCGCAAAGGAAGAATAGGTATAATTAAGATGGAAAGTGAAAGGAATTAGCTAAATTATTTACCTTCTAAAAGATTAACTAAAGTATCTAATTTTTCAAAAACTTCATCGTAAGTAACAATCTGTACACCTTGAGAGTTAGACCGAGAAAGTTCAAAAGTTCGCTTTTTATCACTATTACATAATTCTTGCTTTGCATTACCAGCAATTAGAATGCACTGGGGGCTAAAAACATCAAATTTTTCTTGAGAATGCTGAACAAGATTATTATAATCTTGGATTAAAGAATTTCGACTTGTTAATAATTGATTTATAGCACCTGATATTTCACTAGAACTTGCATAGACTTCAGACCTATATTCGCTCCCAGCAAGAAGTTTTGTCGTAGGTGTTTTAATTTCTATCAATGCTGTGTTTCGTGTTAGTTTATTAACCATAATAAAGTCAATGACTTTACCACCACTATTATGTATTCCTTTTCCACCTACATAAGCTTTAGAACCAAAAATAGTGACTGGTATAGAAAAAATTTGTCCAAGCATAAGTGAGTTTTCTTCAAAAAATTTATGCCAAAATTCTTCGGATGAATTACTTTGATTATCTTTCCATATTTCAGGAATATTTTTCAGATTATCTACTGCTACTATTCTATTAAGTAGCTTTTGAACTTCAATATCTCGTTCATTTCCAGATTTATTTTCTATAATATCTACAATAAGTTTTGACATCTCTCTTGATGTTATCAATAGTTCCAAAATTCTATTAAATTCATCTGGAGAATCAACTTTTTTGTTTAATTTATTTGTTAAATTACTTATATTTCCAGATGGATTTATTCGATCTCTACGTATCTCTAGTGCTTCCCAAGTAAGATCAGTATTTTCTATAAATACTTGCCTAAATACACTTTTAGTATTACTTTTACGATGTACTTCAAATTTTTTTGATATATTAGTTGCGGCCTTATTTACACTATCAGATATATGGTTTATTACAGGAATAAAGCATTTACAATTCCTATCTAACTCATTACTATTTTTATTTAGTCTTAAATTATCCAGTAAAAGTAATTCTATACATTTAGGACTTACGCATTGACAGAATAACAAAATAGTGAATTGATGAATATAGGTC
>NZ_CAWUDL010000034.1:0-65320 GCF_963920945.1 Anabaena sp. CCY 9402-a | reverse complement strand
TCCCACTCCAAACTAAAAGCGGTGCTTTTTTGGCACGGCAAGCGGCAAAGTACGCTGCTGACAGTGCTTATCAACTATCAAGAATGAAACGATTACCCGGACTTGCCAACGGGATAACATCTGTACTCAAACGCAATGCTTATATACAGGGGGAAGTTGCAAAACCAGTAGCAGAATTTCTCAAAAAGATACCGGGTAAAGGTAACGCAGCATCAAAAGCGGCCGCCGCCGGTTCTACGCTTGGTGGATTAATTGCGATTGGAGGGGTAGCCATAGTCGTAGCAATCCAGGCGATTCTACAAGGCATAATCAATAGTTCCACTTTTAAAAACTTTGATTATGTAAACGGTGAATTGCAAAAATCATTCGACCGCTATCAAAAAAATGTAATAGCTATCCGTGGTGTAGAAGCTCAAGTAAAGCAATTCAAACAAGAAGACCAGCGCACAAGAGATAGGATTTACGCCATTGAGAAGCAGCAACCCAAAATCAGGGAAGATGCTAACAACGCACTTTATGAAACTAGGCAAGGCAGGAAGATAGTAGAAGGGAAGATAGCACAAGCTAATAAAGAAGTAGCAACGTTAAAGTCACAATTTGAGAAGCTACTAGGAAACGCTAACAGCAATTTTCAAAAAACAATAGAGACAACAGTTAACAACTTACAGAAAGCATTAGAGAAAGCAAACAACGAAATAACAAAAGCCAACAACGAAGTTAATAAAGCTAATAACCAAGTCAAAGATATTAACAGCAAGTTAACCGCAGTAGAGAAAAGTATTAATGTTGTAAAAAACTTACCACAGGCTACAGCTACCGCTATCACGACAATACAGACAGGTATGTTACGTGCTGTAGATGAGACAAATAAAGTCGTGCAACAAGCTACGAGACGTTGGGGCGTTACCGTTACCCCTGCTACTGTCACACCTGCAACTGTAACAGTTTCCGACCAATCAGGATTAAAAGTCACACCAGTTACAGTGACACCGGCAAGAGTTACCTACAGTGACTTCTCCTCTTCCGACATCGGGGACATGGTACGGGAACAACAGCGACGCGACAAAGAAACACTGGAGCGTGAAATATCAGCGTTAGGCGGCGGTGTAACTGTAGTGGCGGCGGAAGCAAAGCAAGCAAGATTAACTGCATTAGAAGCATTAGCAGAAGCAAAGAAAAAAGCCTTTGTCGATATAACTCCACTGCAAAGAGAGATTGACAAGGTAAAGGCAGATATAAAAGCAGATGAAGTTAAGTTCGGTAGCCAAATAAAGGAAATAGAAAGAGTGAATGCTGAGGGTAATAGGAAACTCGACCAATTCAATGGGAAGCTTGACCAAATAATTCCCATGTTGGGGCTTATACCTGGAAAAGTTGCAACCACGATAAAACCCAATCTTTTAACTGCACCACAGGTAGAAGCTGCTACTGGCAACGCCATCTGTAAAAGCCTAAATGGGGGCTGTGGCAAGGCTTCAGTAGATTATGCTGTGAATAGAATCAATCAGCAAAATAACAACAACACTGGCAGCGTGCTGGACGCTGTAAATACAGGTGCAAACGCCGCGCTGTTGACTGGACAGCAGACAATTCTCTCAAGACTCGGTGATCAGCTTCCTGGCGGGATTGGTGGGAAGTTATCAAGATTCTCTGATTGGTTAAAATTAGACCGGGCATTAAATCTGTTAACGACTGCGGCAACTGTTCACAATGCTTTCATGTTGTCTAACGACATCGGACAAACATTATTAGGCATTATCAGTAACATCCTTCAGTTAGTAGGATTAAAGGACGATAACGGGCAAGCTTTTGATATTGGTTCAGTTATATCTAGCACCATTGAGAACTTTATAAAAAGTATGGTTGGTGCTGAAAATTATCAAACTATCACCGTAGTTTGGGCAAAAGCCAATCGTATTTATCAAGCATCCGTAAACATATTAAATGCTTTTCAATCATTAGCATCAACAATCCTCACCGGCTTAGAGATGACGGCTGGCAAGGTAGCCAAAATTGGTAATGCTCTTAGAAAGTCTGGCGAAGTTCTAGAGAGTGCCTACGGTTGGATGAACCCGCAGCCGAAATTTAATCGGGTGACACAGTTCTTAGAAAACTTACAAAATGGGGCTTCAACCATACAAATGGTGACACAAGCACCATTGGATATCATCAACGCCACAACAGAATTAACAACAGCCACAACAGAGTTAACTAATGCAATTAAAGAAGATGGTACTCCAGCAAATAAAGGTAAAGATTCGCCAGAACCAGAGCAATTAAAAGCAGTAGAAACCGCCTCAAAATTAGCTAGTTCTGCATTGGAAATGATTGATTTAGATTTGGAGGCTGATGAATAATGCCATTACCTGATGATTTTAATGAATGGGAATTTTTGCAAGATACTGTGAGGCGGTGGCATAACAAAGCTGTTGCCAAATGGTTCAAGAATCAAGAAGTAAATGATGTCTCCACACCGAAAGCAGCATTGAGACACGCTTGCACCATGAAAGACGAGGATACAAGCACTATGACAATGATGCGACTTTGGCTTTTTGAAGTTACAGCCGGTCATGCTCAAGCATTACAAGCTCCGATTTACGGTACTCCAGTGCAGGAATATCAACGAGAATCCAAGTTTAGACCACAAATTAAACTCTACTTTAAAGAGCCATACGACTTTGAAAAGCATGGAGATGGAACAGAACAGGTACGCGGTGAAATTGGTTTCAGAATCATGAATAAAACAGCTGACACCATATCAAGGGCTGATGCTGTTGAATATGCCCGTGAAATCAAAAATGAATTTGCCACACCTCCATTAATTTGGAAGAAGGGTAAATTTAAATGCACCTATTTAGATTTAGAAAATGGTTATGATTTGCGTTTATTGTGTGCATCAAAATCCGAGGGAATTTCTATAGTTCAATCAGTATTAAAAATACTAGATAAAACTTACAGCGATAATAATTTTCAATTTATAGAGAATACGAAGGAATTTCCGATCAACCCTGGTACACATCGAGTTTATGGCAGGACAGTTAAAAAATTTCGCCAACGTCCTACAGCTGACGTGAAATTTACACACGCACAGTTAATCATCCCCGGTCAGGTCAAGCCGGTCAACCTGGTAGCGGTGGGCGGAAGATTGAGAAGCGTGATTGAAGATGTGGGGGTGGCTTAAAGATTGCAATCCTTTTTCGACAAGTTAACTTCCCACTGGTTCAGTTCTTCCTAAAATGCAGTGCTAGCTTGGGTTTACAGAACTTCAAGAATTAAAAAAAATGGGAAAATATTCTGATATTAGACGCGGTGTAGAACTGAATGCAGCTCTTACCAAACTACGCGCATGGGAAGACCTTTCTAGGGATGCCAAGCAAACACTGTATAAAGGACAGCGCGGTAGTTCAGTAAAAGTCAACGCTAACCGCGTTAAGGGATATGTTGAATCTTTTGGATTGGTTGGACGGATATATTTACCTGTAAAACTGCTTTCAGGCACTCAAACAGCCAACGGAACATTAATTGGTATTGTCCGAACTGCCGCAGCGTCATCTACGAGAACTCATGACGTAGGATTTACTGTTCCTACTGGTGGCGTTTTGCTTGATGGCTTGAAGGGATACCGACCAGCGAAATTATCATTAACAGATCGCGGTGCTGAAGTTGCTGATAATAAATCACGCGTTACCGATATTGAGTACAAGCGATACGACACTAAAACTGTCTCGTCTCCTTTTGGTGCAGGAACAGATTCAGAGACTTATACGGCGGCGGTAGCTGACATTAAAGCACTTTCAGCTATTGAGTCTTTTCTTCAAACAGCAGGAAATCGTATCGCATTTACCCCTGAGCTACTCTAATGACTAATAGCTTGATACTGCCTGAAGATTTCCGCGATTTGTTAATGGTGACTGCTTGCGACGAGCGAGACATTAACGGGATGATCACCATTAATCAATCTTCTGCTGATTGGCTAACGGGCAGATTAGATACAGGCACTTATTTTGATGTTTTGGATCATTTTGGCATTGACCCATTTATACACGTCAATCCTGTTGAAGATTTAGCTTTTAATCAAATTCTGGGAATAGACCTTTTGATATGAGGGAATTACAACTTGGTAATTCTAGCAACTGGGAGACAATATTCAACCAAAGTATCTCAGGCATGAAGCTGCCAAAAGAAGGGGGCGGCTACAAAGCTGTTCCCATTCCCGAAATCTCTATCTCTATTTTGTTAGATGTTTTTGTTTTGGCTGTTTTGGTTTCTACCAATGTTCCAGAGGGTAGAGAGTGGAAGTTTGCTGGATACCTTAACCAAAAAGTTAGCACTGGTATCATTTTTGGTGGTTCTCAAGATGCCAGTTTTAACAGAAAACAACCTCTGTTTTTAGACAAAATCAATCTTGTTCTTTTCTCCAAAATATCCAACAGTTACAGCATCTCTGTTACAGTGCCTGATTGGTTTGAAGATGCTACCGTTCTTGTTTGGCGATATACGGGGCCTGATTATGATGCTGATTTAGCCAGAATTGAATCTAAAATTGATGCACTTTAAATATGAAAAATTTTACAGCCGGTGATTTAATTGCTCTCGGTGGCTTAATCCTGGCAACCATAACTACTGTTATGGGTAGTATTCTTTGGTATGCCAATGCTGAAAAAAAGAAATATGCGGCCGAGCGTGATTTCGCGCACATCCGCCGCAATCAAGAACAGATGCAGCAAGGGTTAAATGATTTGTTACGCGAGCTTGATCACAGATTTGATACTTTAGACCGGGATGTTTTAGAGATTAAATCAACTCTCAAGCTCCCCAAACGGGACTAACTCACTGGGGATTCTAGCTAGAAAATCAGTTGAGATAAAACTTTGGGTTTCTAAATAGTGAAGCACTTGGTTAACACATTGCTCAACAGTGAATTGATCCGTTTGACAGATAATGTCTGGATTTATCGGTTCTTCGTAAGGATCTGAGATACCAGTAAAATGTTTAATTTGCCCCGCTCTGGCTTTGGCATAAAGTCCTTTAACATCACGGGATTCACAAACTGCAAGTGCAGCCTGAACGTAAATTTCGATAAAGTTGGTAGTTGTCTGTTTCAGTTCCTCTCGAACTTGACGATAGGGACTGATCACAGCAGCGATCGCAATTATGCCATTGCGACTAAGTAAGTTGGCAACAAAGCCAATACGCTGCACATTTGTATCTCTATCTTGTTTGCTAAAGCCCAGTCCTTGAGATAGATAGGTGCGAACGATATCACCATCTAACACTTCTGTTAAGTAATTTCTCTTTTGTAGTTCTTGCGCTACACCTTTGGCGATAGTTGTTTTATCAGCACCACTTAACCCTGTAAGCCAGAGAATAGCACCGCGTTGTTTCATATTTAGGAACTTCCAGAAAAGTAACAAATTCACTGAAAAATTATATTTTATTGGAAGTGCCTTCAGTCTATTTCCTCTCAATACGGTTCGGTTAACGTTATGGGTGGGTAGAAACGTTATTATTTTGGCAAATTATCTGATCCGAACCGTATTGTATTTCTTCCTACAAAAAAATCCCCCAATTCTGAGGGATTTGAGAGAAGGAGGTTTTTTTAATGAAACATCTATGCAGGAGTAGGTTGGGTACTACTTTGCAATAGTTGAATAATCGCAGTTTTTTCTAATATTCCGACTAGCACACCGTTGTCACGAGTGACGGGTAGTGCAGATAATTTTTGTTGATCGAGTAGTTGCACTACTTCTAGTAATGGTTTATTTGATGGGATAGTGGTGGATTCAATCGATCGCATCACGTCTTTGATTTGCGTTTCTGACCACAGTGTTGTATTAACATTGCGTAAGTCATTAAGTGCGATCGCACCTACTAATTGTCCTTCATCGTTGGTGACTAAGAACCGTTGCCAGTTATTGCCTTGAACAATTTGCTGATCTGCAAACTCTCTGAGGTTTATATTAGCTGAAACCACTGGACTATTTAGTGTAACCGCATCTGCTGCTGTCAATCCTGTGAGTTTTTCTTGAAATTTAGCAAATTGCGCCGCATTGCCAGCATTTCTTAATAGGAAGAAACCAATTAACAAGTTCCAGAAGTTGCTGAAGCTACCAAAAAAGAAGAGGGGAATTACACCAGAGGCGATCGCTACCCAACCAAAGATTTGTCCAACTCGGCTAGCAAATGTCACACCTTTGTAGGGATTACCTGTTATCTTCCACACAATGGCTTTGAGGATATTACCACCATCCAAAGGTAAGCCAGGAATAAGGTTAAATAAGGCTAAGGCTAGGTTTACAGATGCTAGAACACCGAGAATAGCTGCTACGGGGCCGGATATGGGGCTGGTAACACCAACTACTGTGACGATACCACATAACAACAGGCTGACTAAAGGCCCAGCGATCGCTACCCAAAACGCTTCACCTGGGGTTTTCGATTCTTTTTCTAAGCTAGCCAAACCACCGAAAATAAATAGTGTAATTGAATTTACACTAATTCCCTGGCGTAAGGCTACAAAGCTATGTCCTAACTCGTGGGCGACGACAGAGGCAAACAATAACAACGCTGTCGTCAATCCTAGTATTAAAGCTAATCCCCCAGACAATTGAGGAAATTGTGCCATGAGTCCACCGCTATAACTCCAGGTTACTAATCCCAGAACCAGAAACCACGATGGATGGATGTAAAAGGGAATACCGAAGAGATTCCCAACGCGAATTGTGCCGTTCATGTCGTTTACCTTTGATTTCAACGGCGAGAGTTGTTTTTTTTAACCCTCTCGTTGTTTCAAGTGTAACAAAGTATTAAGCAATTTTAATATTTGTAATGGTAGTAGTGTCCGGCTAATTAGGTGCGGTTATTAGGAAAACTGTGCTGAGTGCTGAGTAGGGAGTAGTGAGTGCTGTTAGCGGTAGCGCGGCGTTTAGCCGGTGCTGAGTGCTGAGTGGGGAGTAGGGAGTAGGGAGTAGGGAGTCAATATTTATTCTCCCTTGTTTCCCAATCACTCAATTTTGTGTTAGTTTTTCTGCCTACTGGGGCAGTATAAAGTACCAAAAAATTAACTCCGGATCAAGATGTTTTCTCTATCAAAATCAAAATTTCCAACTGTCTGGCCAATTAATTATCGTCATCTTGGGGCGATCGCTGCTTTAATTTTAATTAGTTTGTTGAGTTCATTCAGTGGCGTATCGTCTGTACACAGTATCTCTAACTCTTGGGATGGCTTCTTGTGGGGACTGGCAGATCCAGTTTTGCGCTTGGATAGTTTTGTGAGCATCTTAGCGATGGGTTTACTCTCTGGGAATATGGTTCATAGTTCCCTGATGACTGTCTCTTTTATATTTGCCGCAATGGTGGGAATAATACTGCATCTGTTACAAATCAATTTATTTGGTGCAGAGATAGCGATCGCTGTTGCTACTATTGCTTTGGGTGGAATATTGGTAATGCCTAATCAACGTAATTGGGTGATTGTAGTTGTATTAGGCGCGATCGCTGGTACATTCCTAGGTTATGTTGAGACTCAATCTCTGCTCGGTGTAGGTTTATTACCAACGTTAACCTATATATTAGGTACAATTTTGACTTTGTATGCAGTTGCCACAAGTGCTAAACAAATAGTTAACTCCATCAACAAGGAAAAAATTCAAAATGCTTTATTTTGGACAACTCGCTTTGTAGGTTTTGCTGTTTGCGGAATCGGTATGGTATTTCTCAGCAGCTTAATTGCTTAATCACCTTGGGGGTAATCATTCCATAAGGTGGTATTCTCTCGCAAACTTTGATGATTACCGTTACCCAAAATTAAATGATCCAGCAACGGTATCCCTAATAACTGCGCCCCTGCTAACAATTGGTGCGTTAACTCTATATCTTCTGGGCTGGGTTCTAAGTTTCCTGAAGGGTGATTATGAGCGACTATCGCCCGTGTTGCGCCTTGACGAATTACTTCTCGAAAAATCTCGCGGGGAGAGGCTAAGGTTTCGGTGGCTGTACCGATGGTAATTACTTGTGTACCCAGTAGACGATTTTTCACATCTAATAATAGGACAGCAAAACGTTCTTGTGCTTGCCACATTAAATCTTGACTCAACGCCGCAGCTGCCACAATTGGGCTATCAATGGGTGTACGGTCTAAGGGGCGAGAGTGGAAAGCCCGTTTACCCAATTCAATTGCGGCTAAAATAGTTGTGGCTTTAGCGGGGCCAATTCCAGGTATTTGCATTAATTCAGCAGGTGTCACTTCTCGCAACACTGCTAAGGGGTCACGTTGATGTTTGCCCAATTCTTGTAAGATATATTGTCCTAAACCTACGGCTGAAAGTTTACCTGGCCCTTGTCCTGTCCCTAAAAGAATTGCTATCAATTCAGCTGTGGCTAGGATTTTGGGGCCGTGACTCATTAAACGTTCGCGGGGACGCTCATTTTCAGGTATATCAGCAATTCTCAGGCAATAGGTCATAAAACAACTAAAAAATAGCCACTTATGTAGATGCAACTATTTTTAGTTATGCCCTGTTTGCGATCGCAATTATCCTATCTTGAGCAAATCTTTAAATTTTAGAGATGATATTGTTTCTGCACGTTAGCAGAACTAAGGCTTCTGACGGTTATAAGGTAGTTTCTCTAGTAACATTCCCATTGCACAGGTATTTGTCACCCCAGCAAAGACTAATCCGCTACCTACAAAACCACTCAAAATTAAACACCAAGGTGAGACAAATGCACCAAGCACAGTTCCGATGACAACTAATGAACCTGCAACAATTTGTACTTGTCGCATCGTGCTAATTGGCGCATGAAGATTAATTTCGGTTGGTAAACCTGCTGCTTTCCAAGTTGGTAGTCCTCCTCGCAGTTGATAGACGTTGTGAATATCTGCGGCGATCAACTTTTTGGCTGCTTGGGCGGAACGATTCCCCGAACGACAGTATAAAACTATGGCTTCTCCTTGTGAGGTTACTTGGTTTGGCTGCAAATTAGAGAGAGGAAGTAACTTTGCACCGGAGATATGTTCTTCTGCATATTCAGAAGGTTCGCGCACGTCAATTAGTAAGACGTTGTTGTAGTCCAGCCATTGTTTGAGTGTGACTGCATCAATTTCAGCGAGTTTTTGAGTTTGTGTCATAATTCCTGATTTTGAATTTTGAATTTATTAGACTGCTCGTCCGCAGAGTTGATTGGCTGGTACTGCTTCCATAATCTTTGTCGGATTGGGTAGGTTTAAATTACCCATCAATTTGATAAAATCTGAGCGATCGCGTCCTACAAACCGAGGATTAAATTTTTTCTCCTCGCCAATAGTTGAAACCATGTGTCCCCGATAATCGTGTCCTGGATAAACGAGTGTGGTATCAGGTAGGGTGAATAAATTTTTGGTAATGCTGTTGTAAAGCGTTCCTGCATCACCGCCTTGAAAATCTGTGCGTCCACACCCGCGAATCAGTAGGGAATCCCCTGTTAGCAAATGGGTTTTGTTCACCAAATAAGCCATGTGACTGTCAGTGTGTCCTGGGGTGGCGATCGCTTCAATCACAACTGACCCCATTTCCAAGGCTTCACCAGGTTGAATTTTTCGGTCAGCACAGACTGCATTCGCCCCCATAGGTACAATACTTTGACATCCTGTTAACTCCCGCAGTTTCCCCGACCCAGTAATATGGTCGGCGTGGATATGGGTTTCTAAACAGTAACGCAGGGTCAAACCCAGTTCCTCAATTAGCTTTTGGTCGCGTTCGACTTGTTCTAGCACTGGATCAACTAAAATGGCAGTGTTGCTTGTCTCATCTGCAATCAAATATGTGTAAGTGCTGGTTTCTGGATCAAATAGTTGTCGAAAAAACATAGTCTCAACTCCTAGACAATCATCATGCTGGCTCTTTCATACTATACTACTATATAGTAATACAACATAAACATGGTACAATAGCTAGTGTTAACAAAAAATCTACTGAAATTGATTGCACTATGCTCGAATCGTCTCCTACGACACTCACACCCATTGCAGAGTATTTCAAAGTTTTATCTGAGGTGAGTCGCTTACAAGTTTTGTGTGCGTTGAAAACAGGTGCAAAAAATGTCACCGAAATTATGGAAATTACACAACTTAAACAAGCTAATGTTTCCAAGCACCTGCAAATTTTGGCGCAGACAGGTATTATCAAGCGTCAACCCCAGGGTGTGAGTGTGTTTTATGAAATTGCTGATCCGATTATTTTTGATTTGTGCGAGTTAGTTTGTCAGAGTTTATCAGTTCGATTAGTGCAACAGTCACAACAAATAAAGCAACTGGAAAATAGTGCGTTAGCCACTAGCGATGGTCTACGCGTTAACCTAGGCGATCGCCGCTAATTTTGTCATGTATCAAGCCTTTCAACCACAGAGACACGGAGACACAAAGAAATTGCTTTGAGTCTCTCTGTGTCTTAGTGTCTCTGTGGTTCAATATTTTTTACCACTAATTGCACAGTAAAAACCATTAGAGGTAAACTAAAGCCAATCTACTTAAAAGTCAATTAGTAATTATTTTCGTTAAATTGGGATCACAATCAAAGCGTGAGGATTGATACGAGATGCGTGTTCTACTGGTATATCCAATATTTCCCAAAACCTTTTGGTCATACGAAAAAATTCTGGCTTTAGTTGATCGCAAAGTGCTGTTACCACCATTAGGTTTAGTCACAGTAGCGGCGATTCTGCCCCAAGAATGGGAATTTAAGCTGGTGGATCGCAACATTCGTCCAGCCACAGAAGAAGAATGGGCGTGGGCGGATCTCGTGATTTTCTCCGCGATGATTGTCCAGAAACAAGATTTATTAGAACAAATCCAAGAAGCCAAGCAACGCGGTAAGTTGGTAGCTGTTGGCGGACCTTATCCCACATCTACACCCCATGACGTGGAGAATGTTGGGGCAGATTTTCTGATTTTGGATGAAGGGGAAATCACCCTACCGATGTTTGTGGAAGCAATTCAACGGGGGGAAACCTCCGGTAAATTCCGCACCGCAGAAAAACCAGATGTAACAAGTACACCCATCCCCCGCTTTGATTTACTAGAATTTAATGCTTATGACATGATGTCGGTGCAGTTTTCTCGCGGCTGTCCCTTCCAGTGTGAATTCTGCGACATCATTGTGCTGTATGGACGCAAACCCCGCACCAAAAATCCAGCCCAACTATTAGCCGAGTTAGATTACCTCTATGAATTGGGTTGGCGGCGGGGTGTGTTCATGGTAGATGACAACTTTATCGGTAACAAGCGCAATGTGAAGCTGTTACTGAAAGAGTTAAAAGTCTGGATGGCAGAACATCAGTATCCGTTTAAATTTGATACTGAAGCTTCCGTTGATTTAGCACAAGACCAAGAAATGCTAGATTTAATGGTTGAGTCTGGTTTCTCCGCCGTGTTTTTGGGAATTGAAACCCCAGACGAAGATAGCTTGCAAATGACGAAGAAATTCCAAAATACTCGGAGTTCTTTAACTGATGCAGTGCAAACCATCATCAAAGCTGGGTTACGCCCAATGGCTGGGTTTATTATTGGATTTGATGGTGAAAAAGCAGGTGCAGGCGATCGCATCGTCAGATTTGCTGAACAAGCTGCAATTCCCTCTACCACCTTTGCTATGTTGCAAGCCTTACCCAACACAGCATTATGGCATCGCCTGAAGAAAGAAGGCAGATTACGGGAAAATCAAGAAAGTAACATCAACCAAACTACGTTGATGAATTTTATTGCTACCCGTCCTTTAGAAGATATTGCTAGAGAGTACGTTGAAGCTTTCTGTGCTTTATATGATCCTGTGAAATATTTAGATCGCACCTATCGTTGTTTCCTGATGTTGGGTGCGCCACGTTACAAAACACCATTCAAGATGCCAGAGTTGGTAGTAGTTAAAGCCTTATTGATTGTAATTTGGCGACAAGGTATTAAACGAGAAACTCGCTGGAAATTCTGGCATCACCTGTTTAGCATCCTCAAGCATAACCCTGGAGTTGTTGAACATTACATTTCAGCTTGCGCCCACAACGAGCATTTTCTAGAATATCGTCAAATTGTGCGCGACGAGATTGAAAAACAACTAGCGGAATACTTAGCCCAAGGTGCAGAAACCCCCTATGTACCTGTAGTAGAGGCGAAGGCTGAAGCTGTCGTGAGTTAGTGCTGAGTGCTGAGTGTTGAGTGTTGAGTGTTGAATAGAGACGTAGCATTGCTACGTCTCTATAAGGTTTCATGGTATAAGGGCGAATGGGTGAAAATAGAATAAACGCGATCGCACTTTACCAACGATGCAGATTACTCAGAGTCTCCACACAGCAATTCTCGTGACTAACTTAGAACGGGCGGAAAATTTCTACAGCCAGGTTTTGGGCTTATCCAAAATCGACCGCACTTTAAAATATCCCGGTGCATGGTATCAAGTGGGTAACTATCAAATTCACCTGATAGTTGCATCCGATGTACCGACAGAAAAACCCAACGAAAAATGGGGGCGCAATCCCCACGTTGCTTTCTCGGTTGCAGATTTAGACGCAGCCAAACAAGAATTACTCAATCAAAATTATCTCATACAAGCCAGTGCTTCTGGTCGTGCTGCTATCTTTGTCAAAGATCCAGATGGAAATGTGATCGAACTGAGTGGGGGATAGGTGACAGGTGACAGGTGACAGGGAAGTAAAGAAAGAATTAATATTGACTATTGAAAAGTATTGCCTACATTTACACTGATCCTTTATTAGAAACCTCTCCCGTGTCAATTGATTGGGGACGAGAGGTGGATTTGGTGTATGCGGATTTGGGTATGCGATCGCAGTTGCAACAACTACTAATAGACTGCGAAACTCAATCTGTCGATTGTCTGCTGGTGCGTCGATTGGAAGAATTGGGGGATAATGTAGAAGAAGTTAGCGATCGCCTAATTCAACTCGAAGCTATGGGTGTGGCTGTCATCGCTACAGAACAAGCCTACAACTCAGCAACTTCTCATCTGCGTGCAGACTTGCTGAAGTTACTCCATGAAATTCAACTCCAGCAACGTAGCCGGCGCATCCGTCAAGGACACGCCCGTAATCGTCTTGAGGCTGCACCGCCTCCTGGTAAACCCCCCTATGGTTATCGTCGGGGTAAGGGTAAATACACAATAGACCGCAGCACATCGCCAGTAGTGAAGGATTTTTTCGATCACTTTTTACTCTACGGTTCTCTCAGGGGTGCAGTGCGTCACTTAGGGAAAAAGTATGGTAAAAAAATTTCTGTGACTACTGGTAAGCGGTGGTTGACTAATCACGTCTATCGGGGTGATACGGCTTATCACAATGGGGAAATTATCTCTGATACCCATATTTCTATTATTTCTAGAGAAGAAGCCGCCCAAGTTGACCGGATTCTCCGGCGTAATAGTCGTTTACCATCGCGCGCGGCTAGTGCGCCCCGTTCTTTAGCGGGGTTGGTTGTCTGTCAGCAGTGTCAGTCAAACACGACAATTACCCGCGTAACTCAACGCCGTCAAGATAAGGAATATCTATATTTACGCCCCATTAGTTGTCCACAAAGTCCCAAGTGTCGGGCTATTGCTTACCAAGAAATTTTAGAACGCACCATTGAAAAGGTGTGCTGTGATTTAGCCCCAGCCGTAGCGGGGTTGAATTCGCCGCAGTTAGATGGAGTTAAAAATAGTATAGGAGATGCGATCGCTCGTCAGCAAGAAATCCTCGAACAGTTACCCACTTTGATAGAAACTGGTGTTTTAGATACAGAAACAGCAAAGTTAAGAGCTTACAAACTCCGTACAGAAATATCTGCACTCCAAGCCAAGTTAGCCACTCTCCCCCCAGTCAATTTATTATCTGTAGCGCAGGCGGTTTCAATTCCCCAATTTTGGTTAGATTTATCAGAAGCAGAACGACGATTTTATTTTCGAGAATTTATTACACAGATCGAGATTGTCCGGCAAAATCAAGATTGGGATTTGCAGGTAATTTTTATTTTTTAACCTGATAATGCCATTATCCATGTTTGTTATTAGTTGTGTCAGTCCATTACTGGCTAATAACTACGAATTACGAATTACGAATTACGAATTATCCCCAACTTCCGACTTCACCGAAGACTTAGGACGCTTACCAGAATTACGCACATTCACAACCCTACCAATTAACTCAAACCAAAAAGGCGCACCCATTGAAATCGCTACACCACTGAGTAACCAACCAAAAACCATAGTTAAATAACTATTAATTAACACAGGATTTTTTTTATCTGATGTTAAGCCAAGCTGCTGTTCTAAGTTCACCTTGTTCCAACCAATTGGTAAAGTAATTTCTTCCAAAATACTATTTGTTTGTTCTCTCAGCAGTTTTATTTCTTCAGTTGAATTAACACTATTTGTCTGAACTACTTGTCCCGCATTACTGGCAATCGCTGTACGAATTGCTGCATCTTTAGATAAAATACTCACAATGTGAAATGTATCTGCATTAGCAATTACTGCAATACTAAAACCAATTAATAATGCTACGCCTTTGGCATTTCTTCTATAAACACCAGAGGCTCTTTCCATTGAATTATCAAAGGTTGCTGCAATTTCTTGGCGAAGTATATTAACACCTTCTTCTGTAGTTTTGGCTTTTAATTGAGCGCGTTTTGCTAATGTCGCCATATTGTCTACTACAGATTCTGGCAGTCGGTTACTGAATGTTTCTAGTTTTTGACAGAGAGATTGAAATGTTTGGTAAGCTTCACTTTCTTTATCTTTAAATTCATTGATAAATTCTTGTTGTAGTTCACTACCTACATTAATTAATTGCACAACCTCATTAATGTTTGGTCTTAAACCCTGTAAACAAATGGTTTGCTCAATATCATCAAAAATATCTTTTCTTAACAGTTTTAATCGCTGGAGAGCTTTGTGAATAAATTGATTATCTGGCATATCTAAGGCAAATATTTCGATAAATCTATCTAAACTCCTTGCCATGCGACTCAGACTAATGATTAAATCGGTTTTGTCTTTTTGGTAGTCATTAATAATTGTTTTAAATTCGTACTCTACTTTTTGTCTAAAATCTTGCTCAATATTGTCTAAAAATTTACATACTTCATCATCTGCATGGTATGACTGTTCACCTAATTTTATTAAAATACTCTGAACATCATGCAATTGTTGGTAAGCAAAATTTATTAATCTTGACTCAGTTAACTTTTGTACCAACTTAGGAATACCCAATGTTTCCATAAGGGTGGTAGCAAAGGTATCCGCAGGAATGTATGAAGGCGCACTATGTTTTTCTCCTTGCTGATTCTTGGATATGCCAAAAATACTGAGAGTCCGCTTTTTTCCAGATAGAGATAACTTGACTGGAAGAGTAGATAGAAACCAAATCAACTTACGAGGTAAGATAGTGAGAAAGCCTTTTGCTTCTTGATTAACACTTTTAATTAAAGGGTGATTGTATAAGTCGTTTACTAGTTCAATGATGCTGTCTTCCTCTGATTGACTAACATCACCTGCAATCAGAATTTCAATTGATTTTTTTAAATGCACAGCACGCCACTGTAATACAGTAGTAATTAGTTCCTGAATTTCTGAGGCTAATAAACTTAAAATTAAGTAAATAAAAACTAATCCAATGGTGATATCAAGTACAAACGGTAGTGTCATTGACAGATTCCTTAACTGGTAAATAGCACATCCTGGTTGGCAATATTTGTATCATTTTTAGCAAAAAAAAATTGTTAAATAAATTGAATCAAATCTTAGACAATTTTCTAAAAAATTATCGCTGTCCAGAGAAAATTGAGCTAACCTTGGAATTTAGTATTTGTTCAGCACAAAGGTTGTTACTAGGTGGCAACAACTGAGTTTAGTAAAATGATGATCATAGAATATGCGAGAAGGAAGCTTTATTTGGGGTCATCTAGAAAAACAGCACCGCACGGCTGAAAAATGGATTGACTGGTTATGGTTAGTAGTGTTGCTAATAGCAGCCTTACTCTTGTTTAGCGTTAATCTGGGAGACTTACCTCTAAGGGATTGGAATGAAGGGACTGTTGCACAAGTTGCCAAGGAAATTTGGCGCGCCCCAGCTGATGAGATGCGTTGGTTATACCCAACATTAGGGGGGCAAGCTTACCATAATAAGCCACCTTTGCTGCACATCCTGATTGCTACCGCCTACTCTCTCGGCGGCGTGAGTGAGTGGACAACACGTTTACCAGGAGCAATTATCACGGCTTTATCAGTACCTTTACTATATTGCTTGAGTCGAGAGATATTTCGCCATCGTTGGGCAGCTATTTATAGTGCCTTAGTTTATTTAACAATGCTACCTGTGGTGCGTCATGGACGGCTAGCAATGTTAGATGGAGTAGTGGTGAGTTTTTTGTTGGTGATGATATTGTGCATATTGCGATCGCGCCGAGATTTACGCTACTGCTTAGGTATAGGGTTGAGTTTTGGGCTAATTTGTTTAACTCAAGGACTTGCAGGTATTTTATTAGGTGCTGTGGCGATCGCCTTTTTATTTTGGGATACACCCAGATTACTAAATAACCGCTATCTCTGGATAGCAATTGCCTTGGGGATGTTACCTGTAGCGGGTTGGTATGTAGCGCAAATCATGCACTATGGTAACGATTTTTTCCAAAATGCCTGGCTAAATCAATCTCTTAATCAAAGTAATTTGACTCTGGATAATTCCCAAGCACCTTGGTTTTATCTTGTAGAACTGCTCAAATGGACTTGGCCTTGGTTAATTTTTTTACCACAGACTGCTAATTTAGTTTGGGAAAATCGCAATCTTAGTTGGGCAAGACTCATACTAGTGTGGTGTGGTGTTTATTTACTGCTGATTTCCTTGATGGGTGCTAAATATTCTTGGTACATCTTGCCAATTTACCCCTGTTTAGCTTTAGCTTTCGGCACACAGTTAGCAGAAATAGAAAACTTACCTTTATTTTCCACCTATCCCCGTACTTGGGTAGCTGGTTTATCCATCCTGGCCGTCGCAGCATCTTTTGGTAGCATTTATTTTAGTTGGGGAACACATCCCAAAACAGACTTACAGCTAATTTTTGCAGCTGTCGCTTTAACAATGATATTAGCGGCTATTTTGGCAGAACGTGGTGATGGACAATTTCTCAAGATTTTATTTTGGGGAACTTATATTTCCCTATTACTGTTAATGAAATCTAACTACTGGGTTTGGGAATTGTGGGAAGCTTATCCAGTCAAACCAGTAGCCGACATGATTAACCGCGTCAATCCCAGTGTCACCAATATTTATACATCTTTTCCCCAGCATCGCCCATCATTAAACTTTTATAGCGATCGCACTATCATTCCCGCTTCTGTTGATAGACTGCAATATTCTTGGCAATACGACAGACAACCCTACTTACTTATAAACGCCTCTGCTATCCAAAAACTCCACTTAGATTCTATGAAATTGCTTGATGAAGCCGAAGGCTGGAAACTAATCACCAAAGAAACCAAGCGGTTGTAAAGGAATTGGGGACAAATCAATTCAAAATTCAAAATTCAAAATTAAATAACTAAGCATCGGGGATTGGGGATTGGGGTAAAAACTCCCCTGCTCCCTGCTCCCTCCCCCTACCTCTTCCCATTTCCTTCAATCTTCTCTACTGGTGTTAACTGTTGTACTTCGTCATGTGTCGCTTTTTGAGTAATGGTAATCATCCCGAAGACAATGGCAATGCTGACTACCAAAGCTACTAAAGGACGCTTACATAAAACAAAATCGCGGATAATTCTGGCTAAAGGACTGCTTTGACGACGTAGTGCTGAACAAATCATCATTTGATTCAGAGCAAATGGATCGCGTACATAATGTCCGCTTTGACAAACAACTAATCTTTCTTGACAATACGGACAACTAAATAAGCCAATATAAGCTCTAAACACTTTTGCCTTAGTATGTCTTTGGCAAATGGGGCAAATAACATAATGATTATCAAAGGTGTGTGTATTCATCTACCTCGTCCGCTTAGTCCATTTACGCGCTCTACTAATATGCTTGTATTCAATTCCCTAGTTATGCTGAATGACTTTGGTCAGTATGTATAATGGTATTCATTAATTACACACTTAGTCATCAATACTGAGAATTACTCAATGGCTGCAACAAGAGGATAGCTATGCTGAGGCAAGGATGGTTACTATTACTGAATCTCAGTTTTGACAATACCTTATGGTTTAGACAATAAAAATAGTAATTACCCATACCTTGCTATTGAGCGTTGCTCATTAACCATCAGTTCTCTCTTATTTAACCATTATCTCCAGAAAAATTTGGAGTAGCAAAAATTTTTTTAACCAAAGCAATCTAGTTGTCTGGTTGATAAATAATGCCTGACAATAAGAAGTAACAGCTAAAAATTTAAACTTACTCCTACATTTACTTCGTTTTTCCATGACTCTATTGCCTCCTGCCAATCTGGGGAAGGCAAAGGAACAACTTGCCTTGCCTATACCTTCTAGCCGTTTATTACATCTCGTTAACCGTTTTCAACTGTCTCCAGAAACCGTCGTGCTGTTTTTAGCTCTGATTATTGGCGGTAGTACGGGTATGGGTGTGGTAACGTTTCACTATTTAATCGAGTTTATTCATGATCTATTGCTAGAAAATTTCATGGGTGCGATCGGGGTTTGGGGTGCTTGGACTTTAGCTTGTGTGCCTACTTTGGGCGGATTAGTTGTAGGGTTTATGCGCTGGCGGACTCAAGACTTTGGCCCTGGACTATCATCTTTGATTGCAGCCTCTGATGGTACGGAGATGAAGCGACAACTGCGGCCAGTCACCAAAATGTTAGCTGCATCGGTTTCTTTGGGCAGTGGTGCTTCTTTGGGGCCAGAGGGTCCGAGTGTGGAAATTGGTGCTAATTTCGGGATGTTGCTATCTTTAATCCTGCAAGTCTCACAAGAGAGGCGGCGTTTATTGTTGGGGGCTGGTGCGGCGGCTGGATTAGCTGCTGGATTTAATGCCCCAATCGCCGGGGTATTTTTTGCTTTAGAAGTAGTTATGGGGACAACATCTTTTGCTACTTCTGCGGTGAGTATTGTTTTACTAGCAGCAGTTGTTGCAGCTTTGATTGCTCAAATTGGTTTGGGGGCGCAACCTGCTTTTGCTTTACCTGTGTACGAAGTCCGCAGTCCTTTAGAGTTACCTATTTATTTAGGCTTAGGTTTGGGTGCTAGTTTAGTTTCTTTGGTTTATACACAATCAATTAGTTTGGCAAAGGCTTGTTTTGCTGGTTCAGTTCCAGGATTTAATTTTTTAGGTAAAATTCCTCAACCAATTCATCCTATTATTGGTGGTGTAATTATCGGTGCAGTGGCTTTACAATTCCCTCAAATTTTGGGTATTGGTTATGGTACAGTCCAAGCCATGCTGCAAGATGTAGAATTTTCCCTAGATTTACTTCTAGCTTTACTAGTAGTTAAGTTGTTGATGACTGCTATTAGTGCAGGTAGTGGTTTTGTAGGGGGTTTGTTTGCACCAGCAATGTTTCTAGGGGCTTCTTTGGGTTCAGCATACGCCAAAATTTTGCCCCTCATCATTCCCAGCATTAGTGGATATATGGCCGCACCCCCAGCTTATGCAATGGTAGGGATGGCTGCCGTACTAGCTGGCAGTGTGCGCGCACCATTAACGGCAATTTTGATGCTGTTTGAACTCACCCGCGACTATAGAATTGTTCTACCTTTGATGGCGGCTGTAAGTTTAAGTGTATGGTTAGTAGAACGGATCAAACCAAATGCTAACTCTAATTCCAACCTCCAACAAATTGGTCTTTCGGAATTGAAAGACGAAAAGGTAGAAATTTTGCAGCAAATTTTAGTAGAGGATGCCATGCTTTCTTGCCCAAAGACACTACCTGCAAGTTTAGGGGTGTTAGAAGCAGCAAAAGAAATGACCCGCGATCGCACACGTAGTGCTTTAGTAATTAATGAAGCGGAACAGTTGGTTGGTATCCTCTCTCTAGAAGACCTCAATCGTACCCTTGCTTTATGGCAAAATTCCCCTAATTCTTCCATCGAAAGCCAGAGTAATTTAGCCAGCCAAACCATCATAGATATCTGTACCACTGAAATCCTTTACGCTTGGCGTGATGAACCTTTATCTGAGGCTTTTGATCGAATGACTCTCAGAGGTTTGCATCAATTACCAGTGGTTGCACAAGATAACCATGATCTGATTTTAGGCTTGCTAGATCGAGAGCAAATTGCACTAACTTGTGAATTGGCATTCACACGTAAAGCAATTTATGGGTTAGTCAATAGTCAATAGTCATGAGCTAATTAACTGCTTCTACAATTCTGCTATAGAAGCTTAATACTGTTGACTATGGACTATTGACTGTTGATTATTTATTATGCTGTAGCTTCCTCTGCTTCCACACCTAGCTTTTCATCTTCATCTACTTGTCGCAGACGAATGTGCTTCTTCCCTAAAGTAATGAGAAACTCATCACCTGGTTTGAGGTTCATTTGTTTGGTGTAAGCCGAACCAATTAACAAGTTACCATTTGATTGCACACTAATTCTATAGCTAGCACTGCGTCCACCGCGTCCATTGGCATTGGGTGCGCTGTCTAACTGAATCCCTTCAGCATCAATTAAGGCATTCAAGAATTTCATCATATTAACGCGCTCTACACCATTTTTAGTAACGGTATAGTAGCCACACTGCTTTGCTTTTTCTTCTTTGCTAAGGCTCTCTAGCTCTTTGACTTTTTTGAGCAGTTCTTCACCGAGTAGTGGTTCAATTTTTTTCTGTTTAGGCATCAACTTAGGGCAAAAATCAATGGTTGAAGTAGTTGAATCAATTTCATTTTAGCTGACTTGAGCTAATAGGAACAGTATCCTTTAGTTTTTATCTCAGCCTAGCCAAGTATATTACACTCACAGGTAAAAATGTTGCAAAATTTCCAATATTCATCAGACAATCTATTTTTGAGAATGCTGATAACTATATTTAGTTAGTTGATCACTGCTAAACTATATTTATTTAAGTTTTCTAAAGTGGGGCAAAAAAACTTATCTATTTACTTAGATTGATCATTGGAGCGTAAAGTGATAAGCAAAACTGATCCTTAGTCAATAGTCATTAGGATGATGCGGTATCTAGGGTTGGTAATTGCTAATTGGGAAGAAAATATTATCTTACCCATTACCAGTCATTACCCTGAAACTCATACAACCAACATTAGGTTATTACTATGGACTGTTGACTAATAACTAATGACTAATACCAATGAAACTAACTACTAAAGGACATTACAGCGTCAAGGCGTTGCTTGACTTGAGTTTGCAACCAGATTATGGGCCTGCATCAGTGAAAGTGATATCCAAACGCCAAGATATCCCAGCTCCATACCTAGAGAAATTGCTAATAGAAATGCGCCGTGCTGGACTTGTCAAATCAATTCGGGGTAGTGTTGGCGGCTACCAACTAGCCAAGAAACCAGTCCAAATCTCTATAGGACAAATTTTAGAAGCAGTGGGTGAAACTATTACAAACTTACCTCGTCACACTCCCACTCCAGCACAAACAGAAGATTGGGTAACATTTAGCCTATGGCAAAGACTCAACCAAAAACTCAAAGAGGCTTTATACAGTATTACTCTGGCAGATTTATATTACGATGCTCGTAGTTGGCAAGCATCCCTAGGAGAAGAAGCAAGTTTTGTGGTTTAGTCATTAGTCATTAGTTTTTCTCCTCTGTCACCTGTCACCTATCACCTGTCTCCTGTTCCCTATTCCCATTCAAACGTGTCATCAGCTATTGTTCTCCTCATTGCGGCAATTTTAGATTACTTAATAGGTGATCCTTGGGGTTGGCCTCATCCGGTGCAAGTGATGGGGTGGATAATTTCTCGCTTGAGTAAATTTTTTCTGCAACTGAGCCACCAATCTCTCTCACAAAGGATAGCCGGAATTATGCTAGCTTTGTTTTTAATCATTGGTAGTGGTGGTGTAGGTTGGTTAATAGTTCAAGTAGCTAGATGGTTACATCCACTGTTAGCGATCGCCACTGAAAGTATTCTTTTAGCTAGCTGTTTTGCTTTTAGAAGTTTGCGAAATGCCGCAGTTGATGTTTTAAAACCATTAACAGCCGGAGATTTAACATTAGCTCGCCAAACTTTGAGTAAGTATGTAGGCAGAGATACCGAAAACCTGCCAGAATCTGAAATTTTACGCGCCATTTTAGAAACAGTCACAGAGAATGCCACCGATGGGGTTATCGCTCCACTTTTTTATGCAATTATTGGTGCTTTTATTCCCGGTGTGGGGCCAGTTCCCCTAGCGTTGGCATACAAAGCCAGTAGTACCCTTGATTCAATGGTGGGTTATCGAGAACTACCTTATACATATATAGGATGGTTCAGTGCGCGGTTAGAAGATGGCTTAACTTGGTTGCCTTGCCGTCTTACAGTTCTAACTTTAGGCTTATTATCAAGAAACCCTTTGTATGTATGGCGCATTTGTTACCGAGATGCAATTGCTGATCCTAGCCCCAACTCAGGCTGGAGTGAGTGCGTTTATGCAGCGATTTTGGGTGTACAAATGGGAGGTACAAATTGGTATCGGGGAGTTCCCAAACCGAAACCACTGTTAGGTGATCCCATTTATCCCATTAAACCCACTCACATTGACCATGCTTTACAACTAACTAGATATTGCTTTTTACTATGGTTGGGAATTGCGATCAGCTACGCTGGGTGGAACGCCATCGCCGTCCTTTTGTTACCCTAAACAAATAAATAGGTAAAATCTGCCCTAAGCATCTGCTTTCTTCTCCCTAGCCCCACTTCTCAGAAGTTATTTAATTTTGACTTGATTTGTCCCCAGTCCCTCTGAACACTATGTCTACGCCTGTCAAAGTGGTTGAAATCCTGTCCTCAGAAGACTTACGTCGGACTTTAACGCGTTTGGCTTCTCAAATTATTGAAAGAACCCGTGATTTATCTCAATTGGTATTGATTGGGATTTATACCCGTGGAGTACCGCTAGCTGAACTATTAGCACGTCAAATTGAGGCACTGGAAGGTATAAATGTGGCAGTGGGAGCATTAGATATTACTTTCTATCGAGATGATCTCGATCAAATTGGTTTGCGAACTCCGGCAAAAACCAACATCTCTTTTGATTTGACAGGAAAGACGGTTGTATTAGTAGATGATGTCATTTTTAAAGGAAGAACAATTCGGGCTGCGTTGAATGCAGTCAATGAGTATGGTAGACCAGAAGTAATTCGTTTAGCCGTTTTGGTTGACAGAGGTCATCGGGAATTACCAATTCATCCAGATTTTATAGGTAAGCAACTACCCACTGCGAAAGAAGAAGTAGTGAAAGTTTATTTGCAAGATTGGGATAGCAAAGACGCAGTAGAGTTAATAGGTTATTAGCTCTCTTTGCGTCTTTCCTGCGGAACGCTTCGCGAATGCGCCAACTAAATCTTTAATTAACTACTAAACACTTCAATAGGTAAACGACTGAAAGACAACCTTTCATTCTGCACGTCAACGAAAATCGTATCCCCATCGTTAAATTCACCACGCAAAATTGCCTTAGCAATTTGCGTTTCCAACTCGCGCTGAATTGCCCGCTTCAGTGGACGCGCCCCAAATACTGGGTCATATCCGACTTCCGCTAAAAAGTCAAGGGCAGCATCAGAGAGTCGCAGGGACATCTTACGATCGCCTAATCTTTCCCTTAACCTCTCCACTTGCAACTGCACAATCTGCCGCAATTCCCGCTTATCCAAGCTGTGGAAGATAATGATCTCATCAATCCGGTTGAGAAACTCAGGACGAAAACTATTCCGCATCGCTTCCATCACCCGGTGACGCATTTCATCGTAGCGGGAATCATCCCCAGCCACATCTAAAATGTACTGTGAACCGATGTTGCTGGTCATAATAATAATTGTGTTCTTAAAGTCCACAGTATGACCTTGGGCATCGGTGACGCGACCATCATCGAGAATTTGCAGGAAAATATTAAACACATCGGGGTGTGCTTTTTCAATTTCGTCGAACAGAATCACAGCGTAAGGACGGCGACGAATGGCTTCGGTGAGTTGTCCGCCTTCTTCGTAACCTACATAACCAGGAGGCGCACCAATTAGCCTGGAAACGGCGTGTTTCTCCATATATTCCGACATATCAATCCGCACTAATGATTCTTCAGTGTCGAACATATACGCCGCCAACGCCTTGGCTAACTCGGTTTTACCTACGCCTGTAGGGCCAAGGAAAACAAAGCTGGCTGTGGGACGATTCGGATCAGCCAAACCAGCCCGCGATCGCTGAATCGCATCGGCTACAGCTGTAACTGCTTCCGATTGTCCAATCACACGGTTATGGAGTTCGTCTTCTAGGTGCAGTAGTTTCTCTTTCTCAGATTCCACTAACTTGCTGATGGGTATCCCCGTCCACTTAGAAATAATTTCCGCAATATCAGCTTCGGTGACTTCCTCCCGCAACAGAGATTTACCTGTACCTTGGGCTTGGGCTAGTTCCCGTTCTGTGGCTTCCAATCGACGATGCAAGTCGGTTAAAGTGCCATATTTCAATTCTGCCGCCCGGTTGAGGTCGTAATTTCTCTCTGCTTGTTGAATTTCTAAGTTAACTTTGTCAATTTCTTCTTTGACAGACTGAAGTTTATTGATAACATCCTTTTCCGACTGCCATTGAGCATTGAGGGTTCTTTGTTCCTCTTTCAGATCCGCCAGTTCTTTTTCTAGTCTTTCTAAACGTTCGCGGGAAGCTGGATCACTTTCTTTTTGCAAAGATAGCTTCTCCATTTCCAACTGCAAAATCTTGCGGTCGATTTCGTCGAGTTCTTCGGGCTTGGAGGTAATTTCCATCTTCAGCCTAGCGGCGGCTTCGTCTACCAAGTCAATGGCTTTATCTGGTAAGAAGCGATCGCTAATATACCGACTAGATAATGTAGCGGCCGCCACTAAGGAACTATCAGAAATTTTTACCCCGTGGTGGACTTCATACCGTTCCTTCAACCCCCGCAAAATCGAAATCGTATCTTCAACGCTGGGCTGATCTACATAAACTTGCTGGAAGCGTCTTTCTAAAGCAGCATCTTTCTCAATATATTTGCGATATTCATCTAAAGTTGTCGCCCCAATACAACGCAACTCACCCCGCGCCAACATCGGTTTTAATAAGTTACCCGCATCCATTGCGCCTTGAGTTGCACCAGCACCGACAACGGTATGAATTTCATCGATAAATAAAACTATATTTCCGCCAGATTCAGTGACTTCCTTTAATACAGCTTTCAGACGTTCCTCAAATTCTCCCCGGAATTTTGCCCCTGCAATCAAAGCACCCATATCTAAGGAAATTAACTTGCGGTCTTTGAGGGATTGGGGGACATCACCAGCCACAATGCGCTGTGCTAAACCTTCCGCGATCGCAGTTTTACCAACACCCGGTTCACCAATCAACACAGGGTTATTCTTTGTACGGCGAGACAGAATTTGGATCGTGCGGCGAATCTCATCATCCCGCCCAATGACTGGATCAAGTTGACCTTTGCGGGCTGCTTCGGTGAGGTCACGCCCGTACTTTTCCAGTGATTGGTACTTCCCTTCTGGATTTTGATCAGTCACTTTCTGACTCCCACGAACTTGTTTAATAATATTTTTTAGTTTGCTTTCGTCTAACCCGAATTCTTGAAATAACCCCTTACCCAAGCGATCGTCTTTAGCGTAAGCCAGTAATAAGTGTTCAATAGAAATATATTCGTCTTGAAAATCTTTACGATATCCGTCAGCGCGGTCTAAGAGTGTATCCAAACTCCGCCCCAAGTATACAGAAGTGCTGTTACCTGAAACTTTCGGTTGACGTTGGATAAATTGTTCAGTGCGATCGCTAATTTTTTGTAAGTTTACACCCGCTTTAGTCAAAATCCCGCCAGCCAGTCCTTCTTGTTCCAGCAAGGCTTTCATCAGGTGTTCGCTTTCTATCTGCTGCTGTTGATGCTGTTTAGCAATATCAGGAGTGTGGGCGATCGCTTCCCAGGCTTTTTCTGTAAATTGGTTTGGATTAGTCGGTTGCATAGGCTGATTGAGGAACGTAGACGCGCAAATGCAGATAAAACAATAGTTTTTATTTGTTCTTATATGGTTATTTTATGAATAGTGGCACAACTAGCTAGATCGGTCTTCACGTCTTCATCAGGTAGTAGTATTACCTTTTATCTGGTGCTGTTGAATCTTCTTACCTGGAGATCACCGTGGGATTTTCAAATCAAGCGTTTTTTGTCAAACAGTTAAAATACTTATTTTCATACTACAAGCAACGGTCAGTACATAAATGCAAATTTGAGCAATCAATGAAGTTATGAGGCTTCATGCTACTGCATGGGAGACTGATTAGCTCAGAAATATGACTTTAATCACAGATAGATTCATGACTTTTGACCTATTTGTTCATTCGACTCTAAATTTTATGATCAACATGGTATCAATTAATTTTCATTTGCATTATATTCACGGAGCATTAATTTACTATGGTTGTCCGTTTTCCCATCGCGGCTGCTACTTTTATTGTTGCTAGTAGCATCACTACATTTTTTAGCTTTGTTCCCCCAGCTTCAGCGCAACAAATTATCACTTGTGAAAGCATAAATAATCGGAGGAACACGTGTGTAGTACGCACAAGAGGCCAAGTTAGATTTGTTAGACAATTGTCTAATGCTAGTTGTAGAGGAAATTGGGGTTATGTCCGCGATCGTGTTTGGGTGAGAAACGGTTGCCGAGCTGAGTTCTCAGTTGCCAATTCTAGATACGGCAGAGATGGCAGGTATAATAGAGATAACAGATACAACAGAGATCGTAGGTATAACAGGTAATAGACTGCAACAGATAATAATAAATTTCCCCGTTTTAAGAAACAAAATAGTTCGCAGAAGTGTTGCCAACTAGTGAGCATTCAGAGGTCTGAATGCTCACTAGTTGTTTGTGTAAGCACTTATAACCACTCGTGTAACCAGAAAACTAATAGCTACTTTTACTTTTCTTCCTCTCTTGCTCTCACACAGAGTTACCATAATTCCAGGTCAGATAGTGGATGCTGAAGATGATAGATCCTTATGACTTTGAAGATGATGAATTTGACTTTGACGATGAAGATGTATTTAAAATGAAGCGTCTGCGGGATATGACAGAAGGAGAAAAATTGCAGCGATTTAAAAGATTTTTCGACAGTAGCAGCCGCGCCATGTTGCAAAACTGCCTATTTCGCATCGTCAATCATGAAGATGGTACAGGCACATTAGAAATTCTCTGCCCCAATGAAATCGTTCAACAACGCCTCAGCAAAAAAAAGCGCAAAATCACCAACAACATAGACACCTGTTGGCATCATATTAAATCCTTTTCCCTATGTATCGAGCAAGAAGGTAAACTTTACTGTCAAAAGTTCACCCTCAACGGCGACTTGCTCACACCTTAGTACAACATTTCATAACTCCGCGCACCTCCGCGCATACCTCCGCGCTCCTCTGCGTTTAAAATCTCAACCCATGCCTAAAAAACAGAAATTTCCTTACTTAGTCGGTTCTAAATGGACAGCAACAACAAAAATAGACGGCTGGAGACACTTTCAAGTTGTCAACCGCAAAAATCAAGCTAAATGGGTTTATGCGGAAATGGTAGCAGCTTGTGATCCGAATGTCCGTTTTTGGATCAACGCCAAATTATTACAAGATGGTTTTCAGTGGCAAGCCGGATGGCAATCCCTCAAAGAAATAGAAGCACTTGAAGCTGAACCAAAATTTTAGTCAAGCCGAGATAATATTGGAAAAATTAATATTTTTTTACAAAAAAGTTCTATTTGGCTAATCTACATCAGGTCAGCAAGGTTCAGATATAGGTATAAGGGGGAAAATAGTTTATTGATCCCTGAGATTTTGCTGTATACCGCTCAGATCACTATATAATTTGCGATCGCCTCCCAGCAGATCAACTCTAGCCATATCATAATGCTCATGCCAGTCAGCTAAATCTATGCAAAATCTTGATAATACGTTATTTTTTATTTTGTCTTTTGTAACTAATTTTATATAAAAAAGTTACTAAATTTTTAAAGCCTAGTTTTTTGGAATAAAACAAGCATTTATATTTTATTTTATTGAGTTTAGCTTTAAATAGAGCTAATTAGCTTCTTTTATAGCTGTTTTTCATATTTACACCCCCTTTCTTTCTTGTGGAATTTCGTCAATAATCACATTCACATACCTCACACATCGCCACCGATTGGCTAGGTGAAGGAAAATGTTTTAGCCACAAGTTTGATAAAAAACGATAAGAGGCAAACAAAAGTGAAATTAGCAGTTTACGGAAAAGGTGGGATAGGCAAGTCTACAACTAGCTGCAATATCTCAGTCGCCCTAGCCAAACGCGGCAAAAAAGTGCTGCAAATTGGGTGCGACCCCAAACACGACAGCACCTTTACCCTGACTGGATTTTTAATTCCTACAATTATTGATACCCTACAAGAAAAAGACTATCACTACGAAGATGTCTGGCCAGAAGATGTCATTTACAAAGGCTATGGTGGCGTAGACTGCGTAGAAGCTGGTGGGCCACCTGCGGGTGCTGGCTGTGGTGGCTACGTCGTCGGCGAAACCGTAAAATTACTGAAGGAACTCAACGCCTTTGATGAGTATGATGTGATCTTGTTTGATGTTTTGGGTGACGTTGTTTGCGGCGGTTTTGCAGCACCCCTTAACTATGCTGATTACTGCCTGATCGTTACCGATAATGGCTTTGATGCCTTGTTTGCAGCCAATCGCATTGCAGCTTCAGTCCGGGAGAAAGCACGGACTCACCCACTGCGTCTAGCTGGATTAATTGGCAACCGTACCTCCAAGCGCGACTTGATTGAAAAGTATATCGAAGCAGTACCAATGCCCGTTTTGGAAGTCTTGCCATTAATCGAAGATATCCGGGTGTCTCGCGTCAAGGGTAAAACTTTGTTTGAGATGGCAGAATCTGACCCATCTTTAAACTACGTTTGTGACTACTACCTCAACATTGCCGACCAAATTCTGGCACGTCCTGAAGGAGTCGTACCTAACGATTCTCCAGACCGTGAATTATTTTCTTTATTATCCGATTTTTATTTAAATCCGCGTAAACCACAGGTTGCTAATCCTGAAGAGGAATTAGACTTGATGATTGTATAAATCATCTAGTTTCAGGATGGGGGTCAATATGGCTTTCTTTAATAGCTTTACAGATTCGATTAGACAGAAGTGGTTGCAATTTTTCCAAGCCAATCGCGATTGGATAAAACTCCACATGCAAGTGGAATCAGTCTATACACCTGATGGTGGGAAGCGTCCGCCTTCTTACCTCATCCTGGGAGTGCTAAATGCGCTAGAACCCAAATTAGCGCAGTTAATGTTTCCTTTTGCCAAACTCAATCCTGATGCCGATACCTTAATTGAGGTACTGGATTTAAATTTTGACCCAGACATGGCTCTCGGTAACAGTGTAATTCCTCAAGATGAACGAGATCATCATCAACACCAGTCAAATCTGCCAATGGAAGATAACAATGATGATGAAACCTTCATTGTTTCTCACCCCAATGGTTTTGGCGAAGATACCGATTCTCAAACGCTGATAGTCGGTAACATTGAAGATACCTTCAATGGACTCGAAGCATCCAGCCAAGAAGAAGACGATTTTGATGATGTTTCCTTTGATGTTGCAGCTGCATCAGTCGAAAATTTGCAAGATCAAATGCTTGAGGATCTGAATACACCTGATGAAAATGCTTTCAGTGACGTGTTATCAGATGTCTGGGGTGATGAAACATCCTTACAAAAGGATGAAGAAAGTAATGATTTCATGGGGGAAGAATTACCAGCAGGCGTTTTTGATGAATCAGAAATTGCCCGTCTCTTCCCCAACGCATAAATATTAACGTTGCTGTTGAATTTAGGGATTGTTAGTTGGTGCTATGTGCCACATACTACAGCGTGAGGCAGTGGGGAGTAGGGAGTAAAATTTATTACTTACAACTCCCCCATTGGATGCTGACCCTATTTTCACCTGCCTTTAAATATAAAGGGGAGAAAAACCAAAATGACCGTCGCGCAAGAACCAACAGCTTTAAACTTTGAGTGTGAAACTGGAAATTACCACACCTTTTGCCCAATTAGCTGTGTGGCATGGTTATATCAAAAAATAGAAGATAGTTTCTTTTTGGTGATTGGAACTAAGACTTGTGGGTATTTCCTCCAAAACGCGATGGGGGTAATGATTTTTGCAGAACCCCGCTATGCAATGGCAGAGTTGGAAGAAGGGGATATTTCCGCACAATTGAAGGATTATGAGGAGTTAAAACGATTGTGCGAGCAAATTAAGCGCGATCGCAACCCTAGTGTTATTGTGTGGATTGGCACTTGCACCACCGAAATCATCAAAATGGACTTGGAAGGTCTAGCACCACAGTTAGAAGGCGAATTGGGTATTCCCATTGTTGTGGCGCGTGCTAACGGCTTAGATTACGCCTTTACCCAAGGGGAAGACACCGTTTTAGCTGCAATGGCTAACCGTTGTCCTAGTCAAGTTCCAGTAACGGAAAATGAAAAAAGCGAACGGAACAGCATTCAAAAGCTGCTCAATTTTGGGAAGAAAAAAGAAGATGTAGCTCAAGAAGAATCAGAGTATGTAAATCATCCCCCCTTGGTTCTCTTCGGTTCGCTTCCTGATCCCGTCGTCACTCAGTTAACCTTAGAACTGAAAAAACAAGGCATCAAAGTTTCCGGCTGGCTACCCGCAAAACGCTTCACAGAATTACCAGTGCTGGAAGAAGGATATTATGTCGCTGGTGTCAATCCCTTCCTCAGCCGCACTGCTACTACCTTAATGCGCCGCCGCAAATGTAAACTCATCGGCGCACCCTTCCCCATTGGCCCTGATGGTACTCGCGCTTGGATTGAAAAAATCTGCTCGGTGTTTGGCATTACTCCCAAAGGGTTAGATGAACGGGAAGCGCAAATTTGGGAAGGTTTGGAAGAATACGTAAAATTAATTCGTGGTAAGTCTGTATTTTTCATGGGTGACAACTTACTAGAAATCTCATTAGCACGGTTCTTAGTGCGTTGTGGGATGACTGTTCAGGAGGTTGGTATCCCCTACATGGATAAACGCTATCAAGCAGCTGAATTGGCAATGTTAGAAAAAGCTTGCCATGAAATGGGCGTACCTGTCCCCACAATTGTAGAGAAGCCAGACAATTACAACCAAGTGCAGCGAATTTATGATTTGAAGCCAGATTTAGTAATTACAGGTATGGCGCACGCTAACCCCTTAGAGGCGCGGGGGATTAATACTAAATGGTCTGTTGAGTTTACCTTTGCTCAAATTCACGGTTTCACTAATGCGCGTGACATTTTAGAGTTGGTAACTCGTCCACTGCGTCGTAATAATAATTTGAAAGATTTGGGTTGGGATAAGTTAGTAAAGGAAGAAGCGAAGATTTAGATTTTGGGTTTTAAATAATTTTTTAAGAGGCGAACACAGGTTCGCCTTTTTTTGTTGCAGCTATGTTAATACAATTAATTGTTTTAGCCATTCACCTTTTTCATTTAATACACCTGTAACATAGTTTTGAAATGCAGCTAATCCGCCGCGCTGACTCCAATATTCATGAAAATCACTGATGTTTTCTAAAAAATAAGCTTTTCCCGACGGAGGAAAATTAATCGAGCAACCAAATATTTCTGTGTTATGCGGCGCATTGTTCAAATCATTTGCTCTCCAAAGTATTTGAACTAGACGACCAGTGCTAAAGTCATAACCAGAACCGTCATCATAAACAGTGTTATTAAAAAATTGAACAACGTGTGTGACACGGGCGTGTTGCCTGATTAGTAGAAGATCACCATCTTCTGGTTTTGCTGCATTAGCTTCACTGCTTTTTCTCCAATGTAAGATAAATATTTTTGACAGTTCATTTATTGGAAAATCCCAAAATGTTATTTTGCTATCATAACTTACGTTTTTACTCCACTTTAATCTAGATAAATCACTCATTACTACCTCTAATTTATTCTCAACCAGATTACCTTTATATTTCCCTATAATTAGAGTGAAATAACATGAATAAGTAGGTTCGTAGTAAGGACTTTAGTCCTTTTTCGAGAACTAAAGTTCTCTCTGCGTTCTCTCCGAGAGGCTACGCGTTGGCGTAGCCTCTCGGAGACCGAAGCTCTTGCTAGCTTGCTTTGCTACGCAACGCTACCGCGAACCCCGCAGGGGTACACTAAAAATATTTAATTATTTACCCTGTTTTACTTAGCGATCGCACAAAAATACTATTATTTCAATAGAGTTAAAATAAAGTTATGCAATTTTGTCAATATCCTGGTTAGGAGAGGAGTACCTAAAAATCATGCTCAGTGAAATTAAGCAAAAGGCTATTGTCGGTAAAGATGGGAAAATTGAACTTTCTACAACCGAATTACCAGAAGGGACTATTGTAGAAGTGATAGTTCTAGTTGCACAGCCAACTGAAGAAGATGAAACTACTTATCTTCTTAAATCAGAAGCTAATAAAAAACATCTACTTAAAGCTTTAGAAAATGTAGAGAAAGGAAATCTAATCTATGTTGATTTAGATGAATATGAAAAAAGTAGCATTTGAACCAGAAGCCTTTGAGCAATTAGGTAAGTGGACAATAGAAGATAAGAAAATTTTAAAAAAGATATTGGATCTAATCAAAGATATCCAAAGAGAACCATTTTCAGGAATCGGTAAGCCTGAACCCCTTAAGTATGAATTACAAGGTTATTGGTCAAGGCGAATTACAGATGAGCATAGATTAGTTTACAAAATAGAAGAAGATTTAATAATTATTTTGTCATGCAAATATCATTATAATTAATAAAAAATCTGCCCAAAACTAAAATAAGCTTGGGCAAATTTATAGATAAATTTTTATTGGTAGTTACAAACTATAACAAAATTACCAATGCAAGTAATTGGTTAACAAGCACCACTATTTCTATTAAATAGAATAGTAACAGTCTTGAAAATTAACTGCAAATCATACATTAAACTCCAGTTTTTCTGATATTGTAAATCTAAGCGAATCACATCTTCAAAACTACGGACTTTAGACCTGCCGTTAACTTGCCATTCTCCAGTCATACCGGGTTTAACATCCAAACGTTGCCACTCTGGAACTTCATAGCGTTCTACTTCATCGGGTGTGGGTGGTCTAGTCCCTACCAAACTCATGTCTCCTTGTAAGACGTTCCAAAATTGCGGGAATTCATCTAGGCTAGTGCGACGTAAAAACCTACCTACTCGTGTAATTCTGGGATCATTTTCATTCTTAAAAAAAGCACCCTGTACCTGATTTTTAACTTGAGATTTTTTCGCCTCGGCATCCACACACATCGAGCGAAACTTCCAAATTTTAAAGCGTTTCCCCATCCAACCACAGCGAATTTGTCCAAAGAAAATGGGGCCGGGATCATCTATTTGGATAGCCACCACGATGGGGATAAACAAAATACCTGTAATTACCAAACCCACCAAAGCACCAATAATATCTATAAATCGTTTCATCCAAGAGGCGACAGATGGATGAGTTGTCGGTAGTTGCTCTACTTTACGAGCAGATCCCTTCTGATTGTCTATGGTATTATCAGCTTCGATTGGTAATGCTTCGCTATTAGACTCAATAGAAAAAACCTTATCTAATCCTGTGAGGTTTAGCACTGCCATAACCTGGGGAGTAACATTCCGCAGGCTCATTACAATTCCTTTTTCTTGGGTAGTTTTATAACTACTCACTAAAGCTCCTAAACCACTACTATCCATGAAAGTAGTTTGCTGAAAATCAATAATGATTTGTTTGGGATGGGTATTTCCTTGGGTTAAATCTTGGCAGGTTTGCTTAAAGCTAACTGCTTCAAGCACGCTTAACCGCGCAGACACCTGCACTATAACCGTTTCATTTAGGGAAGTAACTAGAAAATTTACCTCATTGGGTTGGCTAGTCATGAAGCTCTGCACTTTCGTTGCCATATAAATTTAATCTGCCAAACTTTATTTTGTCCTAGAAAATCACCTAACCTCATGTTAAATAAGCAGTAATAATAACTCATAGTGAGTTTTATAGGGTGAGTGAGAGATTACCTGCACCATTCACAATAGAACAAGAAGTTAAAAACATACTTGTTGTTGCACTGAATGCAGCGCGATCGCGTTGCTACTATCCTATGACTGCTAATACTACGGCCGAACCTACTGCACGTCTGATAGAGGTCTTTTCTGCTATTCAAGGGGAAGGACTGAATGTCGGGACACGTCAGATTTTTATTCGCTTTGCTTTTTGTGACTTACGTTGCCACTTTTGCGATAGTGTCCATACTTGGAATGCACCTGCTAATTGTAGGATAGAGCGATCGCCCGGATTCCGAGATTTTGAAACTCACTCCAACCCTGTTCCACTACCAATCTTATTGGCATGGATTGAACGGCAGAATTTACCTTCCCTACACGATAGCATTAGCTTAACTGGTGGAGAACCTCTTCTTCATGCAGGTTTCTTAAAGGAATTTCTGCCCCAACTGCGATCGCTCACTGGTTTACCCATATACTTAGAAACCGGCGGACATCGCCCAGAACAATTGGCAATGATATTACCCTACTTAGATTCTGTGGGTATGGATTTGAAACTGCCCAGTGTCAGTGGTGAATCCTACTGGCAAGAGCATATGAAGTTTCTACAAATTTGTTATCCACATCTAGAAACTTTTATTAAAATAATTGTTTCTCAGCATACAGATGTCGCTGAATTGGAACAGGCTGCTTTGTTAGTGGCAGATGTCAGTTCTGATATTCCCGTATTTTTACAACCTGTTACGCCTTTAGCTGAGTCTGAGCAATCAACCAAAACCCCTATCCTTGCTCCCACTCCCGAACAGGTTTTGACATGGCAAGCTTTGATGAGGCGGGTTTTAAAACACGTTCGCGTCGTACCTCAGACGCATAAAATGCTCAATCAGCTTTGAGCAGTGAACATTTATTAACACTGTTCACTGTCCAATGATGGTGTGGGTATTGCCCACCCACATTAATTTTGCAGACTAGATTTCGCCTTCATCTGTGGTTCTAGATTTAGCTTTGGCTTTGTTAGCACTGCGCTTGAGGGCAGACAGTCTGGCTTCATAGCGAGAACGTTGACGCTTGCCAGGGGTATTATCGATCATGGTTTTTAAGGCACTGCCTAGACTCTTGTAGGCATTAGGGAGGCTATAACCAAAACGAGTTGCTAGAGCGATCGCTTTCTCGTCAGCATCCAGCAATTCTCTCATTTGCTTTTCGCCATTATTCTTTTGATATAGCCGCCAACCTGACACGCCACACAGTGCCAAAGCTAAAACTAACAATAATCCATCCTGTACCCACAACTCGCCTACAGCACCACCTAAACCGATGGCTAAGGCTGCCATTTCCCAACCATCTTTGGGAATTGTGTCATTTTGAATCCGGGCGACTTCATGCCAGAACAGCAAATTACGCTGATCCATTGCTAGAGCGTCCCATTTCACCAAGTCAATTTGAATCTCTACCTGGTCTTTACCAATTTCTTCGCTGCGGATCAGGGGTGGATTGACCTCAGTTGTGCCTTCAACCGTGACCCAACTCTGCAATTCTGGCGGTAGTAAGCCTTTTAACCGCCGGAGTTCACTCATTTCCGCTTTGGCTGAGGAGGTTGCATAGGATGTCATAAAATCCAGCCCTAGAAAATTTCAGTATATTGTGAGGGTATCACTTTGGAGTATAGCTATTTAAGTGATGTTTCGTCTCACTCTGTAGGAAAACTTCCTCTTCTCTTCCTAGCTTCCATTGCTTTTGCGAGCAATTCCAGTAATCCTGGTGCTTCTTCCTGGATACTCAGTAAAATTCTTTCCCCAAGTTCTATATTCCCAGGATCGCTTCCTGTCGTCATGACTTCATGCAAACGCGGGATGGCTACATTGTCAACGATTTGAATTAATCCACTCAAACAGCGATGAAATTGTCTTTCTGTGAGAATTGAGTCTTCCAGAGGAAATTCAATAATGGCGCGGATTTCACCATCAGATGGATCATATTCCCATTGCAGCATTTTTGTTTCCCAAGAAATAGCCAACATCGTCTGTAAGATTGCGCCCTTGTGAGGATGATCTTGCACTCCTGGAAGAACTTGAGGCGCAAACAAGCGAAAAAATTTTCCGTCTTCATCTAATTGGACAACTATGAGAAAATCTTCTAAGTTATCAGCTTCTACACCTGTGATAATCCTGTCTTCTCCCTCATCTAGACGGTAGTCCCAGCCGAGTTTGTCTAAGTAATTAGCAATCTGCTTGAGGTTAGCTCCCATAAAAGCCTCTTTAATTAACGGTGGAGCATCTTTCACCAGAACTAGTTTAACCCCTTAGTGGCGATCGCTTAGGTTGAATTAATCAAAAACAATATCCCCAACTTATTAAATAAGTTGGGGATCTATGACTTTTCTAGTTCTAACCGGGATAGAATGTTAATATTAATTAATTCCAATAAATCAAACATGGTAACATAATTTTTATTTCCAAATTTACGGATTTTTATTGATTAATAATCAAATTGGTACTTTTGACATTTCTATATTAATATCTAAAACAAAAATCTAATTCCAGAAAATTATAAATATTTTATCTCTGCATGAAAGTGCAGCGTTAAGTGCTAAAAAAGTTTTATATTACAGCAATATATTTGTTTTAATACAAGTATTGCATTCACAAATACATTTTTAGCAACATTAATCTTTGAATTATGAGGAAATCAGCTTTAATTTTGGGGGCATCCTTAATTTTTGCTACTACTGCCTGTGGTGGAAACACAGTACAAACAACAAATGCAAGTAGTACATCAGCACCTGATCGCTGGGATACTGTCAAAAACCGTGGTCAGTTGATTTGCGGTGTCAGTGGCGAAGTACCAGGGTTTAGTTTTGTCGGAACTGACGGCAAATACAATGGCATCGATGTAGATGTCTGTCGCGCCGTAGCAGCCGCTTTATTTGATGATCCAAATAAAGTAGAGTTCCGTAACCTCAACGCCAAAGAACGATTTACAGCTTTACAAACAGGGGAAGTAGATATCCTCAGCCGTAACACAACTTGGACACTGAGCCGCGCCACATCAGTAGGCTTAGAATTTGCACCTGTAGTTTTTTATGATGGTCAAGGGATTATGGTTCGCAAAAATAGTGGCATTACATCTTTAGCAAACCTCAAAGACAAAACCATCTGCGTACAAACAGGGACGACAACTGAGCAGAACCTAGCAGACCAAATGCGGAAACGAAGTATTACCTACAAACCAGTTGTATTTGAAGATATTAACGTTACCTTTGCTACCTATGCCGAAGGTCGTTGTGAAGCCGTCACAGCCGATCGCTCTGCCTTAGTTTCTCGGCGTACAACTCTCCCCAAACCAGACGATAACGTCATTTTAGATGAAGTAATTTCTTCCGAACCCCTTGCACCAGCAGTTGCTAAAGGAAATAGCAAATGGCGTGATACTCTCACCTGGGTAGTGTATAGCTTAATCAAAGCTGAGGAGTTGGGTATTAATTCTCAGAATATAGGACAATTCGCTACTAGTGAAGACCCAGACATCAAGCGATTTTTGGGAACTGAAGGCAATTTAGGCGAGGGACTAGGCTTACCCAAAGACTTTGCAGCCAAAGTGATCAAACACGTTGGTAACTACGGTGAAGTTTACGATCGCAATCTCGGCCCTCAAACAAAACTCAACTTACCTCGCGGTCTAAATCAACAGTCGGTAAAAGGGGGACTTTTGTATTCGCCACCGTTTAGGTGACAGGTGACAGGTGACAGGTGACAGAAGAGCAGGGGAAGCAGTACCGCTTGATAATTGACTAATAACTAATGACTAATTCCAAACCCCCTTTATGGCGTGACGATCGCTTTTGGCAGATTACTGGGCAAGTAATTGCTGTACTTTTAGCATTAGCTATAGTGGCGATACTATGGGGAAACCTTAATCGCAACTTACAACAATTAGGCATTCAATTTGGATTTGGGTTTCTCAAACAACAAGCATCTTTTGATATTGGCGAAACGCTAATTTCTTATCAACCAACTGATACTTATAGGCAAGCCTTATGGGTGGGACTGATTAACTCATTGCGAGTAGCAGTTTTAGGAATCATCTTCACAACCATTATCGGCGTAATGGCTGGGATTGGCAGACTTTCAGATAACTGGTTAGTGCGGAACATCATGCTAGTTTACGTAGAGATTTTCCGCAATACGCCATTACTGTTGCAGTTGCTATTTTGGTACTTCGCAGTTTTTTTGAGTTTTCCCAGAATAGACAATAAAATCACCCTTTGGGGATTATTAGGGGTGAGTCAAAATGGCATAGAACTACCTTGGTTTACCCTATCTCCAGAGTTTGCTGCTTTACTTTTGGGGTTAACCTTTTATACTGGTGCATTCATTGCAGAAATCGTTCGGGGTGGGATTGGGTCAGTCTCTAAAGGACAATGGGAAGCAGCGCGATCGCTAGGATTAAAACCCAGTTCTATCATGCGCTTAGTTATTTTACCCCAAGCCTTGCGGGTAATTATTCCCCCACTAACTAGTCAGTATCTCAATCTCACCAAGAATTCCAGTTTAGCGATCGCGATCGGCTACCCTGATCTCTATTTTGTCGCTTCTACCACCTTTAGCCAAACTGGGAAAGCAGTAGAAGTCATATTACTAATTACCCTTACCTATCTCACCCTCAGTTTGACTATCTCCCTGATGATGAATTTATTCAATCGCAGAGTCCAGATCAGAGAGAGGTGAGGAATATTGGGGACTGGAGGGTAGATAACGTAGAGAGTCACTAATACTCAATGACTAATAACTAATGACTAATGACTAAACAACTAATTTGGCTACGTAAAAATCTATTTAGCAATTGGTATAACAGTTTATTAACAATTGTTTGTTTAGTATTGCTATTTTGGGTAGTGCAGGGAGTGCTAATTTGGGCAACTACTCAAGCACAATGGGCAGTAATTCAAGCCAATTTACATTTATTTTTAGTTGGTAGATATCCTCAAAATCAATATTGGCGCATTTGGGTTGTATTCGCAATTACTGCAACTTTAGGTGTTGTAACTGCGGGTGTATTCTTGAGTAAGCAAAAGTTTTACATTACTAAATTGATAGCACCTTGGCTTTCGTTTATATGGTTGCTATCTTTCCCCATCATTTTATGGTTAATTGGTGGTGGATTTGGTTTGCCATCTGTCTCTAGTAATTTATGGAATGGATTGCTACTTACCTTACTCATGGCCGCAGTTAGTATTGTGCTTTCCTTTCCCATTGGGGTTTTACTTGCTTTAGGACGAACTAGCAATTTACCTGTAGTCCATTGGTTTTCTATCTTATATATTGAAATCGTTCGAGGCGTTCCCCTCATTGGGATTCTATTCCTCGCCCAAGTCATGTTACCCTTATTTCTCTCAGCAGATGTACGTTTAGATCGGGTCTTAAGAGCGATCACTGGTTTAGTATTGTTCAGTGCTGCTTACATGGCGGAAAATGTACGCGGTGGACTCCAGGCTGTTTCCCGTGGACAAGTAGAAGCAGCCAAAGCACTAGGATTAAATACACTTCTAGTAGTTATATTTATCGTTTTACCCCAAGCTTTACGTGCAGTAATTCCCGCCATTGTGGGGCAATTTATCGGCTTATTTAAAGACACTTCCCTATTATCCCTTGTTGGCTTAGTAGAACTTACAGGCATTGCCCGTTCAATATTGGCACAGCCTCAATTTATTGGGCGTTATGCAGAAGTATATTTATTTATTGGTTTGATTTACTGGCTGTTCTGCTATTCTATATCACTGGCTTCTCGACGTTTAGAGAAACAGTTGAGTCAATAGTTATTAGTCATTAGTTATTCTTCCCTACACCCCGCATTCCCTAAGAAAATTTGAAGTTAAAAGCTATGAGCGAACAAATACCCATAATTATTGCTGAAGATGTTCATAAATGGTACGGAAAATTCCATGCTCTCCAAGGTGTGAGTTTAACAGTTTATCGCGGAGAAGTTGTAGTGTTGATGGGGCCTTCTGGTTCAGGTAAATCAACATTTATCCGCACATTTAACGCTTTAGAAGAATACCAAAAAGGCAAAATTAACATGGATGGAATTACCCTCAGCCATGATTTGCGAAACATTGATGCAATTAGGCGAGAAGTGGGGATGGTATTTCAGCAGTTTAATTTATTTCCCCATTTAACAGTGCTGCAAAATATCACCTTAGCTCCTATTTGGGTACGTCGCTGGAAAAAAGCCAAAGCCGAAGAATTAGCAATGCAGCTATTAGAAAGAGTAGGAATCTTAGCCCAGGCGCACAAATATCCAGGACAACTATCCGGTGGACAGCAGCAAAGAGTAGCGATCGCCCGCGCCTTAGCCATGCAACCTAAAATTATGCTATTCGACGAACCCACCTCCGCACTAGATCCAGAAATGGTCAGAGAAGTTTTAGATGTCATGCGAAACCTAGCCAGCGAAGGAATGACAATGGTAGTAGTCACCCATGAAGTCGGATTTGCCCGTGAAGTCGCCGACCGAGTAGTCTTAATGGATAGTGGCTACTTAGTCGAATCCGCCACCCCCGATAACTTTTTCACCAACCCCCAAGAAGAACGAACCCGTAAATTCCTCTCACAAATTCTCTAAACCTCCGCGCTACTTTGCGCTTCACTTCGCGCCCCTCTGCGTTTTAATTCCCTTCTTACTCACAATTTCCGAAATTAGAACTAGTTTCACTGGAGTTAACTACAGATCACCATCAAAAAACACTGATAAATTCTGGGATTTATGTTAAGTTTTGTTTATTAACCTTTGTCAATGACACACATCTTACGAGTGTATTCACAGAGAAACATTAATTATGGTTATGCTGTCAACTCATTTAGGAAATTATCTGAATTTTACTGACACTTTACAAATATCTGCTAATCGATGCTGGAAACTTTAATTAATTACAAGAGAGTTTATGCTTATATCTTAGGTAAGTGAATACAAGTAATTGTTTTAAAAACAAAAGTAAGAATTATACCATGATTCACTTAGGGGAATAACAGCAAGATTTACCGAATCTTCAAAGAAAAGGCACTGACAAAAAAAGAGTCTAAAGACAAAATTAGATATAGATGTCTTAATAGACGCTTTCCAGCAAATAGCGATCGCCATGTTAAGGCAAAAATTTTTCATATTCTAAAAATAGCCAGGGACTTCTGACTAATTTGTTATGCGGATTTTAATCTACTCTTACAATTACTATCCAGAACCAATTGGGATTGCCCCCCTGATGACGGAATTAGCAGAGGGGTTGGCCAAACGGGGACACCAAGTTCGTGTAGTCACCGCGATGCCTAACTATCCTGAGCGTCAAATTTACGAAGGATACCGTGGTAAATTCTACGTCAACGAGTATAAAAACAGTGTCCAAATCCAACGCAGTTTTGTTTGGATTCGCCCACAACCTAAGCTGATAGATCGAGTGTTACTCGATGCTAGTTTTGTAACGACTAGCTTCTGGCCTGCTCTTTTTGGCTGGCGGCCTGATGTCATTCTTTCAACATCCCCTTCACTACCCGTTTGTGTACCTGCTGCACTGTTAGGATGGCTGCGTGGTTGTCCTGTAGTCTTAAATCTTCAAGACATCCTACCAGAAGCAGCTATCCACGTCGGATTACTGAAAAACAAATGGCTGATCAAAATCTTTTCCGTCTTAGAAAAATTTGCTTACCGCAGTGCGACTAAAGTTAGCGTGATTGCTGATGGGTTTGTAGAAAATTTACTTTCCAAAGGCGTACCACAAGAAAAAATAGAGCAAATCCCTAATTGGGTTGATGTAAATTTTATTCGCCCTTTACCTAAACAAGACAATTCTTTCCGCGCTACGCACAACCTCAATGACAAATTTGTAGTGCTGTATTCAGGGAACATTGCTTTAACACAAGGCTTAGAAACTGTAATTAAAGCGGCGGCCATGTTACGCGACGTTCCAGAAATTGCCTTTGTGATAGTTGGTGAAGCCAAAGGCTTGCAGAGACTACAAAAATATTGTTTAGATTGCGGTGCTGATAATGTCTTATTACTGCCATTTCAACCCCGTGAACATCTACCACAAATGTTAGCAGCCGCAGATGTTGGTTTGGTAGTGCAGAAGAAAAACGTGATTTCCTTCAATATGCCATCGAAAATTCAAGTCTTACTAGCTAGTGGTAGAGCAATGATAGCTTCTGTACCCAAAAATGGCACAGCTGCGAAAGCGGTTAGACAAAGTGGCGGCGGTATTGTAGTTCCCCCCGAAGACCCTGAAGCTTTAGCGATCGCCACTTTAGACTTATACAAACATCCAGAAAAAGCCAAAACCTTGGGTTATAACAGCCGCAAATATGCTATGGAGCAATATGCTTTTGAGCAGGCTTTAAATCAATACGAGAATTTATTCTACTCTGTAACTGCGGACACTCAAACAGTGGAATCAAAAGTAGTTTCTAAGCAAGAAGTCTAAGTTGCCAAAGTAGCTTTACTTATTGGCTGCATCAGACAAACTACTAAAAAATATTCATTCAGGATATATGGATCAGAACTGCTTGATTTCCTATGTCCTGTTTTTGTTTATGACTTAAGGTAAATTCAAGCTGTGGATAGTTGCTATCGTTTTTTGAGAGGGCAAGGTAAGACACAAACAAGCAATACTTTTCGGATAAGCACTACCAATCATCAAACATAGGGGTAAAACTTTTGCAACTTCATGAGTAAAAGTCACTCCAAATACTTTAACCGAAAGGTATTGCACAAACAAGTATGAATCATACTTGGGGTTGAATCTGTTCATGTCAGTTATGCTATATACTGTTTTTAGCAGATTTTATAGCCTTAAGCAGCAGTGATAGTGATTTATTCTTCGCTTGATGAGTCTGTTATTTGTCTTAAAAAAGACATCGCCACCCAAGTATTACTTTTGGATGATTGGATCGGTTTGATAGCTAGCCTTTGGTGGATGGAACGCCACAAGAATCCCATCTATGAGAGGCTCTCATCAGTGTTGCAATATATGAGCCAATCCCATAAACACCTGTTTTTTTGTTAGTATTCAAAAAAACCAACATACACAATTATCGCTTGGTTGTGGTTTGTAAGTCATTCTCAAAAAACGTAACAAAAGGGATAAAGTACCTGAGGTTTAATGTCTGATTATTTCCAAGGAAATTTACCATTACAATCCGTCTCTGTCACCAAGAGCGCAGTCAAAAGTTCAGTAGGTGAAAATGATGAGAGTGGAAAGCTTGCTCTCACGATCGCCGATGCTGCATCAGATCGCAAAGCTGGTGACATTTTAGTCCTAAAGGTAGGAGAGGTCTCGTACCTAGCAGATTATTTTGTAATGATAACCGGCTATTCTAAGGTGCAAGTGAGGGCGATCGCTCAAGCAATTGAAGCAGAAGTCGAAAGTGAGTGTCACCGCCGTCCGTTGCGGACAGAAGGCAAAGCTGAAGGTAGCTGGGTATTACAAGACTATGGCGACGTAATTGTACATATTATGATGCCAAAGGAACGGGAATTTTATAATTTAGAAGCATTCTGGATTCATGCAGAACGTATTTCCCTTCCCAACTCGCAAGAAGGTGGTGATAGTCCCCTATGATGAATTCCTCACTGGCAAATTGCCCAGTACCCACAGAACAACAGCCGCTAAATGAGTACGAAGAGCTAAAAACCTCTTGGCTATTTCGTGATTGCACCTTAAATGAGCAGCAGTATATCAAAAAACTAGTTTGGATTTGGACTTTATCATGGTTGATAGCTGGGCCAGTAGCCGCAGCTAGCTATCCCCCAACCAAACAGCTAGCTCATTTTCTGCTGTGTGGTGCAGCTGGGGCCAGTGTAGGGGTAATTTTGGGATTAGTACGTTTGTATCTAGGCTGGATATATGTACGCGATCGCCTACACAGTACGACTGTATTCTATGAAGAATCAGGCTGGTATGACGGTCAAACTTGGCTCAAGCCACAAGAAGTGCTGAACCGCGATCGCTTGATTGTCACCTATGAAATCAAACCTATTCTCCAACGGTTACAATTTACCTTTGCTGGCTTGGCGGGAATGTTTCTTGCTGGTACTATAGTTTGGCATTTGTTTTAAATAGTCATTAGTCATTAGCTAATGACTAGTGACTAATGACGAATAACTAATAACTAAAAAGTGATAGATTTAACCCATGACAATGGGAAAACGAACTCAGGCAGCAGCACTGGAAGTCCGGTTGTTGCGGGAAGGTATTATTGAATCCAGGCATATAGTCCAAGCGGTTGTATGCGACGAACGGGGACGAGTGCTAACTGTTGCTGGCAATGCAGAAACAGCTACCTTTGTCCGTTCAGCACTAAAACCATTTCAAGCACTGGCTGTCACGACTACAGGCACACTGGAACGTTATGAGTTAAGCGATCGCGACTTGGCCATCATCACCAGTTCTCATAAGGCAAGTATCGAACAAGTACGACAGGTATTTAACATCCTGTGGCGAGCCGATCTTGATCCCTCTGCCCTCCAGTGTCCCATCCCCAAAGACAAGCGCAGTCCTCTAGAATACAACTGTTCTGGTAAACACGCTGGGATGTTGGCTGTTTGTCAACAACGTCACTGGCCTTTGAATAATTACTTGGAACGCAAGCACCCAATCCAGCAATTAATTGTCGGTAAAGTAGCTGAATTGCTGCGGATGCCATCTGAAGAATTTATCAGCGCACATGACGATTGCGGCGCACCCACCTATCTGATGCAACTAGGTCAAATAGCTTCCTTATATGCGCTGTTAGCCTCTAGCACTAACTTAGATATGGAGCGTATTATCCGCGCTATGACCCACCACCCATCAATGGTGGCAGGTGATGGCGAATTTGATACAGAACTGATGCGCCTCACCCCAGGAGAACTGGTAAGTAAATCTGGTGCAGAAGGAGTTCAGTGTATTGGCAGACTCGGTGAAGGCATGGGATTGGCAATTAAAGTTATGGATGGTTCTAAACGAGCCAAATATGCTGTCGCGATTCACTTGCTGCAACAGATGGGCTGGATTACTCCTAGCGCGGCCGAAAGCTTGGCAGAAAAGTTTATGAACCCAGGCAAATACACGCGTCTAGAGGTTGTTGGAGAATTATCGTTTTTATAGTTGCCAAACTTGAATTTTTGGGTTATAGTAAAGAGGTCGAAGAGCGACGCGGGATAGAGCAGCCTGGTAGCTCGTCGGGCTCAACTGGCAAAACTGATTACGCGCTTATTAGTTTGTTTTGCAGTGGGCGGTACATGGAGAAACTCATGTGCGATTACCTGTCAAACTCGGGGAAGCCACTAGCGCGGTAATCCCGAACCAAGCTCTGGAAACAGAGAAGGTGTAGAGACTGGAAGGCAGGCACCCTAACGATAATGCCGAGGGTGAAGGGACAGTCCAGACCACAAACCAGTTAATCTGGGCAACGAAAGTTGTAGATGGTAAGCATAACCCGAAGGTCAGTGGTTCAAATCCACTTCCCGCCACCAAATGAAAAATAAAACCCTGTAATCTTTAAAGATCACAGGGTTTTGTTTTATGCTGATATAAGCTATCTCGTCTAACGAATGGACACAAAACTGAGGGGAGACATAGCAGAACAAGCTGCTGTTCTTAATGCCTTAAAGCGTGGCTGGGGTGTGTTAAGACCGATTGGAGATCGGTTAGCATACGACTTGGTATTTGATATAGAGGGAATTCTAATTAAAATCCAAGTAAAATATGCTTGGTTGCATGAGGCATCTGGTAATTATGTTGTAGACAATCGCCGCACTAAAACAAATCGCCGACTCATGCTGAGAGCAGCATATCAGCCATCAGACTTTGATTTTGCCCTAGCCTATATAGAACCACTTGATATATTTTATGTCTTCCCAGTAGATGTGTTTATCGGATATGGTAGCGAAATACACCTTGTCGAAGCTGAAAAACGACAGCGTAAACCTCGTTCAGCAAAATATCGTGAGGCTTGGGAGTTAATCTTACAGGCTGTAGATAAAGAAAGTTTTGTCTTTTCACCTGTACAATTCGGTGAAGCAAGGTTTTGATCTATTCTTGAGTTGGGATCTTCCAAAAAGCGCGGAGAATCATGGTTGTGAAATTACAGCGACCAATTTTAGTCGGAGGATTGGGTATATCCTTTTCCTTGTGGATGGTGCAAAGTTGGCATCATTCAATTATGCAGGTAGGTGAGCTAAGTTTATTAAGCCTCTTAGCGGTTGGTGGTGGTTTGTGGCTGTGGAAGCGCAAGTTCCCGCAAGAAATTGCCGAACAGCCAAGTGGTATGATTACAGATAGGGAAACAGCAGTTAGTGCGATCGCTAAAACTGAAACGGTAATTAACCAGTTAGCGCAAGAAGCAGAGAACCATCCAGCTTTAGAGACACTGAAAACAAAGTTAGCCGAACTACCTCTAGAGTTAGACAGACAAGATTTGAGATTAGCTATCACTGGTGGTAAATCCGTTGGTAAAAGTACCTTAATTCAGGTGCTACAGTCTAGCAATTGGCAAAAAACACAGCAAAAAGTCACATTGCAAGAAACAGCACCTTTATTGCGAGAAATAGAACACTCAGATGCTGCTATTCTCACAGAAGTAACAAAATCTGATTTGGTTCTGTTCTTAACCAACGGTGATTTGACTGATTCAGAATTTCAAGCCTTGCAGCAACTAAAAGCAGTCAATCAGCCACAAGTCTTAGTTTTCAACAAACAAGACCAATATTTGCCAGATGAACGTGCTAGCATCTTGCATTCATTAAAACATCGAATGCAAGATAACGTAGTCGCTGTTGCAGCTTCTCCCGTGGCTGTGAAAGTGCGGAAACATCAGCCTGATGGTACTGTGCAAGAGTGGATGGAACAGCCAGCACCAGATATACAGCAGTTGACGCAGCAATTAAATGAAATGTTGGTGCAGCAAAGTCAACCGTTGGTGTGGACAACTACCACCAGACAGGCATTTTTGTTGAAAGCTGAGGCGAAAAATTGTTTGAATGGGGTAAGATGCGATCGCGCTACGCCAATTATTGAACAATATCAATGGATAGCTGCGGCTGCTGCTTTTGCTAACCCAGTTCCAGCACTGGATATTTTGGCAACGGCGGCGATTAATGCTCAAATGGTGATGGATTTAGGTAATGTATATCAGCAGAAGTTTTCCCTAGAACAAGCGCAAACGGTAGCGGGAACAATGGGAAGTTTGATGCTGAAGTTGGGTTTAGTGGAACTTTCTACTAAAGCTATTAGCACAGTTCTCAAAAGTAATGCTATCACCTTTGTCGCTGGTGGTTTAGTGCAGGGTGTGAGTGCTGCTTATCTAACTAGAGTAGCTGGTTTAAGTTTAGTTACCTATTTTGAGCAACAGGAAATTGCTTTAGATTCTGGTAATAGTTTGAACTTAGATACATTGCGTCAAACCTTACAAAATGTCTTCCAACAAAATCAGCAGTTAGCTTTTCTGCAAGGTTTTGTGAAGCAAGGAATGAAGCGTTTAGTACCAGAAGCACAGCAGGTTGAAGTTGTGGGATAATTTCACGCATTCGCGAAGCGTCTCGCAGGGAAGGCGCATTCGCGAAGCGTCCCGCAGGGAAGACGCAATTTACGCCTTTGCTTAATAACCTGAGTTCTGGTTAGACATTACAAATTAGATGAGAATAATAAGACGCAAGAGAGTTTTACAGGCAACAAAAAATGTTGTTATTTAAAGCTTTTAATTAAGTATAGGTAAAAATTATATGAGTAGTTAATCTTTAAGGCTGGCTCGAATATCTTTTATAGTTATCATTAGGGTTAATGGTTCTATTGGTGATGCTTGAAATCTATGTTTTAAATAAAATTTTTTGGCTTCTTCATCTTTAGCATGAACCAAAATACATCTAATACCAACTATTTGAGTTAATTTTAAAATCCGAAAAATAGCATCTCTTAATAAGCCAGAACCTATGCCTTGACCTTCCCATTTTATGTCTACAGCTAGTCTACCAATAAGCATACAAGGTATAGGGTCTGGTGCATTTCTTTTCGCTTTGCTAGTAGCTATTATATGAGCCACAGAGGAAGTTGCTAAACAGTAATAGCCTATTACTTGATTTTCTATAGTAACTACATAAGTTCTGGCTGTAACTCCCTCATTTTTTAAAGCTTTTTCCTTCAGCCATTGATTCAGAGCTTCTGATTTAGAATTAAAATCTAATACATTATGCTCAGGAGTAATTAGCTGAGGAGCATTAATAGTTTTGGTTTGTTTAATCATTAATCCCAAGGCGATTTAGTCGATAAGAATTTACGAAGTTCTTCATCCGCTTGAGGTGGTGAATCCAAAATCGCCAGGAATTCTTGATATTTTTCTTCGTCTAAGGCAAAAAAGGTGTTGTCACAAATGACATTCTCCGCTTCTCGACAGGCTACTTCTAACATAAAGTCAGAACGGCTTTTGCCCAGAATCGATGCGGCATAATCAATTAAATCCCGTTGTTGTTCTTGAACTCTAATATTAATCACTTGGTTACGACCAAGGTTATCCATTTTAGAACGGGAAACCATTGTTTCTCTATCCATGTTTATGTCACGCTGCTTGGGATTGCCTAATTGAGCAAGTTCACTTTGGCAACGCCTAATATTTAATCTAGACTATTGTATATACAATGTCAACACATAATAGTGACAATTTCCCAGCCTTTTACAACAAACCTCGATAACGAATAAAAATCAAAACTACCGCCCACGAACCCAAGGCGACTTTGATGGCGACGATAATATTTAATATGGGGAGAATACCACCACTAAACAAAGCCCCTAATTCTCCATGTGGTAACTCTACTCCGGTGAGAGTGATGACCGCGAGGACGATAAAAAGTAATACTGAAACCTTCTCCCATTTAGCAGCGTGCCAACGTTGGTAGATTTCCTGCATCCAGGGGTAGGATGAAGTTATAGCTATTAGTCCGATCGCAGTTCCACCAGCTACGCCAGCAGCAAAACCACCACCCGGACTGAGATGTCCACGAATCGCTAGTTCAATACCGACTAAGGCGGTGATTGTTGCACCCAAACGCGCCAGAACAATAGATGGTTGGTCTTTGAACTGATACATTGTGCAGGACGGACTCTCATTGGAAAGAAGAAAATTTACACCCAAGATTGAGATCGAAAATACAACGACTTCAAAGATGGTGTCGTATAAGCGATTGCGGAAAATAATCCCTGAGACTGCATTGGGAACACCACTATCTTTGACGACCAATTCGACAATAGAAATCTGTGATGAATCGATATCAGGATTGGGTAGAACCAGCATTTTGACGTACAGTGCTATCCCCGCTACGATGTAGATCCATTTCATGAATGCTGCTCCTGTAAGTCTGAAACGTTTACATAGGACAGGATTGTTTGTGGTGTAGAAAGTTCAGTTTGCATGATGTCATAAAGGCGTTGGATTCTGGTTGTTGTTTGATAGGGTTGCATTTTGTCCCCATCTTCTACGCCGTTCTGCTGACTTTGTGCTGTAGAGATACAGGTAGCGTGAACTTCTTTATCGATTAACGCCCTCTGCAAAGCTTGGGTATTAGTGTAAGGAACGATTTCTAAACGCAGATAGTGTTTGTTAACAACGGCACGTAGATTATCGATGATTTTTTCACAATCTCTATCTTGTGCCTCAATTGACTCATCTTGGATCACCCCCAGACGCATCACCATTGATGAACGTACCGCTACTGCATAGAGGGTAGTTGCCAGCATACTACCCATCAAGGCTTCAGTTAAAGCCACATCTGCCGCGCCTAAAATCGCATCTACTAAGGCGGCGACTGCACCCAATACACCACGAATGACTAAAGCATGGTATGGATTGGTCTGAGTTACCAACATCCCACCAGCTAAGGGCAATAAGGCAATAATTATATAGATATAGCTATCATTCATGTTCACCCTCTTCATAGGAACAGTGCGCCAATACGTAACCCAACATGGTATTCCAGACTGCTAAGGAGATAATGCCAAGGATGAGCAACGGCCATTCACTGGGTATCTTCAGCAGCAATCCAACGATCATCAGCATTGAGCCGAGAGTATCAGCGACGGAAAGACCATGAAGTTTGAATAAGACTGAGCGATCGCTAATTAGATGAACAGTTCCCCAAAACCAGAAAATCAGACCGATGAATATACAGGTATAACTAAGAATGTTGATCATACGTCACTCAATCGTTTCAATATTTGCGCTAGTAGCATTAAGCCAGCATTACCCACACTCAAAATAATCACCGCCACCACCCCAATCATCCAATCATCGCGGAGAACAGAGACGAACAAGATCATGATGGCTATCTTGCTAGAGATGCTGCCAAAAGCCAACATGATCTGCCAGATATCATCACTCTTCCAGGTTTCATAGATGGGGATGAGTAAGGCCACAATCATGGCAATTATGACTATTTCCAGGTTCATGGTTTTTTCTTCCTCCGTTGAATCTGGTGGACTTCGTACCAACCCTCTTCGCGGTAATTCACGACAATGGTTTTGGGTGTAAAGGTAATGATGAAGATATCCAAAAATATGAGATTCGGCGATCGCTTGGGCTTGACTCGTTCCAGAATCATATCTTCCTGTTTATGGGGACGGAAAATGATTTCAAAGGCTTCAATATAAGCCACTGGAATCGCCACAATGGTTTTAACTAATACCTGTAGCCAATCTTTCAATTTTTCTGGAGATGTGTAACCGCGTGGTAGTAACAGGGCAATGGCTACACCGATGAGAATATTTGTCAAACTCACATTAGCAGTGAGTAGAAGCCAAATTACCATTCGTAATATGAAATGCCCAATCATGCTAACGCCATCCAAAACAGTAGGATTAAAATCAGACTCATCATGCCAATGAGATGGTCGAATTGCTCAAGTACACGAGGTAGAGATACTGCTACTCGTTGAAAAATGAAAGTATAAGCTAACCAACTTCCGCCAATGATGGCGATCGCTTTAGTGATGTCAGCAATGTTATATGCCTGTAGGTAGATGACATTAGCTGCAACTAGCCCAGTAATCAACAATGTCACTGCTGGCCAAAAACCAGGTTTCACTGCTTGTTCCCCCTGTTGGGTATGGGGTAGGAAGATGAATTTGGCAAAGGTGATGGCTGTTCCTAGTGCTGCTACATTCATGGCGATCGCTTGCCAGGGTAGCAAATTCTTTATAGTTAACACCTTCGCCCCAAAGCCACATAATAAGGGCAAGCCGGAAATGGAGAGGCTGGCTATGACTAAGATGATCCAGATTTTGGTATCGATTGGCTTTTGTTGCAGTTCCTTAAAGTTGCGACTGGGTAAAGCACCTGCTGTTAGGAAAAGTGACGATTTCACCAGTCCGTGGGTTAATGTATAAAAACCACCTACTGCTGGTGCGGCGAGTATCCAGCCCAATTGCGAAATCGTACTCATCGCTAGCATCCGCTTGCTATCCTTTTCAAAGACGGCATAGCACACTCCCATCAAAGCCGTTCCTACACCGAAAATTCTGACTATGGTATCAATTTCTGGGGAAATAGCAGCGCAACGCAATAATGGTAAAACGCTGGCTTTGACGACAACTCCCGATAGTAAAGCTGATACTGGGGTGTCGGATTCAGAGTGAGTTAAGGGTAGCCACAATCCTGAGACAAATATTCCCGCTTTACCCAATAGTCCTAAAAATATGAGGGCGATCGCCTCTGGTGGTGATCCTTTTAAACCTGCAAAACCGAAGGAATGATGTGTCTGATAAACCAGTACCGCGCCTACCAGATAAAACAGCATGGCTGTGTTGCTGACAAAAAGATAACGCAAACCCACCCAAATCGAGCGATCGCTGCGGGGATAGGCAATTAAGAGAAAAGCTGCAATCCCGCTTACCTCTAAGGCTACGTATAAACTAATAAAGTCCGCACAGACAAAGGCTGCATTCAGGCTACCATGCACAATAATCATCTGGGCGTAAAAAAAAGCCTTCTTATCACTGCGCCAACAGTAGATGATCACCGCAGTTGTTACTAGTGCATTCGTTAAGATAAAGTAGCCGCTTAATTGATCTACTTCTAACGTCACACCGAAATTATCGAGTAACTTCAGTGTGAGGGGTGTTGGCTCGACAAACAACTGCAACGCATAGGCGGCGGAAGCAATAGACCCCCACAGTGTCAAATGGCGGTTGAGTTTGGGGACTAGAAAAATCAAGAACCCCAGAAAAAATGGTAGTGCAATCCAGGCAATCGTAATGGCAGTCATGGCGTATTATTCTTCTCAATCTCGTTGATTTCCAATGTGGGATTATCCCGCGCCAGCTTCATAACACCGACCAGCATTAATGCCTGGATTGAAAAGCCAATGACGATCGCTGTCAAAATCACTGCTTGGGGAACTGGATCAGAGTACGCAGCATTTTCAACTTTGCCAACAATCGGCGAAAACAAACCATCTCGTGATGCAATTAGCACGTAATAGGCGATAACCCCGGTACTCATGACATCCATTGAGATGATCTTCATCAACAGGTTCTTTTTAAGAATGATGCCGAAAAAGCCGCATAATATTGTGGCGAATATAAAAGCTTCTAACACGGGTATTATCTGTTGAGTAAGGGTAGAGCGTAATTATTTTTGAATAAAAAGAGTATCAAGAGTACAAAAGGAAGTGCCTTTTTTCGGTACTAATTGAGCAAACTAAGAAGATTTTCTGGACACATACATTACTTTCGGGGCTTCACTTTGCTATTTATTAAGAATATGTGATGTTGGGTATCTAAAGCAAGAGATTGAACTAACTATAAGACTACAAGAAACTCAAAAATAATCTCTTAAGTCCACAAATCTTACCATTAATCGACATCTCTGCTATCATCAAAAGAACTTATGTAAATCATTGATGATTGCCAAAAGACTTAAATTACCGTGCTTTTGTTAATACTGCAAAATTATATTTCATGATTTTGCCAATATCTGCAAACTATTTTCACTGCACGATTTCTAGTTAATTGATAATTTTTATTATTCATATAAAATATAAAGATGAGTTTGATTCCTTGTATTTTCTCCTTCTTCTCTGGTTCAGGGTTTCTAGATTTAGGTTTTGAAACTAGTGGTTTTAATATCGTTTATGTCAATGAAATATTTTCCCCATTCATGGCAGCATATTGTTATTCACGGGAGATGCTGAAATCACCATTGCCAGCATACGGATATCATCATGGGGAAACAGGAGACATAACTAAACTTATTGATGGGTTAGAAGCACAGCGTCTTGGGGAATTAGTACAGGATTGTCGTAAGTCAAATAATATTGTGGGCTTTATTGGTGGGCCACCTTGCCCTGATTTTTCTATTGGGGGGAAAAATCGGGGCTATTTAGGAGAAAATGGTAAGCTTTCGGCAGCTTATGTAGAATTAATCTGTCAGAATTTACCAGATTTCTTTCTATTTGAGAATGTTAAAGGTTTGTGGCGAACAAAGAAACATCGTTTGTTTTTTGAAGCTATTAAAATACAATTACAAAATGCAGATTATTTATTTACAGAAAAGTTAATTAATGCTATTGAATATGGTGTACCTCAAGATAGAGAAAGAATTATTTTATTAGGATTTAGAAAAGATTTCCTCAAGAATATAGCCATAAAGATTAGTAATGATTCTGGATTATCGGAAGTGTATTTTCCTTGGGCAAGTCAAACTATATATCCTCAAGAAAATATTTTTGCTTACCCTTGGAGTCAATATGAACCATTTGAAGAGGACTCTGTAATGCCTTGTCCTGATGGTATTCCTCAAGAACTGACAGTTGAATATTGGTTTAGAAAAAATAATGTTTCAGAGCATCCTAACTCTAACCATTACTTTAAACCAAGAGCAGGGATGAAAAGATTTACTACTATTGCCGAAGGAGATGATTCTAAGAAATCTTTTAAACGTTTACATAGATGGCGTTATTCTCCTACTGCTTGTTATGGCAACAATGAAGTACATCTACATCCCTACAAAGCAAGGCGGATTTCTGTGGCAGAAGCTTTAGCAATACAATCTTTACCTGAGAATTTTGTTCTGCCAGAAAATATGTCACTTACAAATATGTTTAAAACTATAGGTAATGGTGTGCCATATTTGGCATCGAAAGCATTAGCTCGAACAATTTTTGATTTCTTGTCCTCTGGTGGTTACTGAATTTGCCCCGGCTTGTTAATTAAAATACTGGATTTTTACTGTAATACTCAATAATTTTCTATATCTAATCAGCCTAAATCATTCGTAAGGCACAAGAACCCCTGTTTTTACGAAAAAGCAGGGTTCTGAATTTTCCCAATTCTCAAAAATTAAATAGGATTGCCATAGGACTCAGCCCTTTGTCGGTTTTCAGGCTACACTCGAAATAGATGTGATTTAATTTATAAGAAGAATCTTATTTTTTTATAAAGGTTTATAATCTTCGTTGGTAAAAAATACGATGGCAGCAGACTATCCAGACATTGATATCGCGCCATTGATCGATCATGCCCTGTTAGACCCAACAGCAACTCCAGAGCAGGTTGAGCAATGGTGTGAACAAGCAGACAGATTTAATTTTGCGTCAGTTTGTGTTTACCCTGTTTATGTAAAACAAGCCGCAGAACTTCTGCATGGCAAAAAACCTAACGTTTGTACGGTAATTGGTTTTCCCACGGGAGCAACTACTGCGGCTGTCAAGTTGTATGAGGCTCAAGAAGCTGCGGAAAATGGGGCTACAGAGTTAGATGTAGTGATCAATTTAGGTTGGGTGAAAATTGGCAACACTGAGGCAATTCACCGAGAAATTGCCGAAATTTGTGAAGCGACAGGACAGACAGTGAAAGTAATTTTGGAAACTAACCTCCTGACGGATGCGGAAAAAAAACTCGCAGCCGAAATCGCTATGGATGCAGGAGCAGCATTCTTAAAAACCAGTACCGGTTGGAGTGGTGGGGCGACTGTAGCAGATGTGCGGCTGTTGAAGGAAGTAGCACGAGACAGAGTAGGAATTAAAGCCTCTGGGGGGATTAGTACGATTGAGCAAGCTTTAGACTTAATATTAGCGGGTGCTACTAGATTAGGCACATCTCGTAGTGTCGATTTGATCCACCAGCGCGATCGCATGGGAAAAGGTGGATAGTCTTGGTCATTTGTCATTTATTTTTGGCTTCACTAATGACTAATGATTAAGGACTAATGACTAATGAGTAGAACCTATAAAGCAACTGGTATTAATCTCAAAAGCCAGGTGCTGGGCGAATCAGATAGAATAGTGACGATATTAACACGAGAATTTGGTTTGATTCGAGCCGTTGCCCCAGGCTCACGTAAGCACAATTCTAGTCTTGGTGGTAGAAGTGGGATGTTTGTAGTTAATGAACTACTAATTTCCAAAGGGCGATCGCTCGATAGAATCACTCAAGCCCAAACACTAAAAACTTATCCAGGTTTGTCCCAAGATTTGGGAAAATTAGCTGCTAGTCAGTATCTAGCAGAAATAGTTCTTTGTCAGGCATTGAGTGAACATCCCCAAGAAGAACTATATGAATTACTCAATGAACATCTCCAGCGTTTGGAATCTTCACCTAAAACAGAGCCATCTAACATCCTCGCCTCCCTAGCTCATGCCGTTTTTCACCTCTTAGCCTTAGCAGGACTCACCCCACAAGTCCAAACCTGTTGTTTAACTCAACGCTCCCTCACTCCAGACCTAACAAATCCCAACTGGCAGGTAGGTTTTAGCATCCCTACTGGTGGAATTATTTGTTTAGAAGCTTGGGACAATTTACGAAAAGAAGCCAACAGGAGAGCAGGGGAGCAAGGAAGAAGAACTTTGACCCAATCCCCAGTCCCCAATCCCCAATCCCTAATCCCCAATCCCCAATCCCCAGTCCCCAGTCCCCAGTCCCCAGTCTCCAATCCCCAATCTCCAAAACCTGACTACCAAACAGTTATACATCGACAAGAAATTCCAGTAATTTCTGTGCGTTTAAATTCTATTGAACTTAATATGCTCCAACAGCTCTCACAACCAGAGATAATGCAAATTAGCACCACTAGAGATGAAAGCTGGTTATCTGTAGAGCAGATTTTGCGCCAGTATGCTCAGTATCATTTAGGTCGCCCTATTCGCTCCGCTATTCTCATCGATTCTTATTTTGCTGCCAACCATCATGATGCAACCGTCTGATTTTGATAAGAAGATTCTGCCGTTGTCACCCACTCACGCCAGAACCCAGAATAGGGCATCAGCTCCAACTGCGCCAAATTATTTGAGTGTTGTACCTCATTCTCTTCCTAGCCACACCAACAACCAAGAGATGTCTTCACCAGACATTTCTACACAAGATAAAAGTTGGACATCGGAAATTCCAAAAACTGATTTACCAGAGTCATTAACTGATATTGAATCAGATGATGCTGTTAGTCAAAGGAATGGATACACTAAGCCAGCCTCTACTAGTGCAGATAATTCTGGTGCTGGTGGGGTAGCAACATCAGGAACTATGGAACAGCAGGGGTTTGCAGCTATATTCAAAAACCCCAATTTCCTTGCACTTTGGGGTGGTCAGGTTTTTTGCCAACTCGCCGACAAAGTTTATTTGGTACTGATGATTGCTTTGATTAACTCTGAGTTTCAAGGCAGTAATCAAAGCATCAGTGGTTGGGTTTCAGCATTGATGATGGCTTTCACTATTCCCGCCGTGCTGTTTGGTTCGGTGGCGGGTGTATTTGTCGATCGGTGGTCAAAAAAAGCTGTGTTAGTAGCCACCAATGCTTGGCGCGGCATTTTGGTGTTAGTGATTCCCTTACTGTTGTGGTTGACTCATGATTGGCAACCGATAGGGATGATACCTGTAGGCTTTGCCATTATTTTAGGTGTGACTTTTTTAGTATCTACATTAACCCAATTTTTTGCCCCAGCAGAACAAGCAGCAATTCCTCTGGTGGTGAAGGAACAGGATTTACTGTCAGCTAATTCCTTATATACGACAACGATGATGGCATCGGTAATCGTGGGGTTTGCGGTGGGAGAACCGCTATTAGCGTTAGCAGATAGTATTTGGGCGCAACTGGTTGGTAATAACGGATTTGGGAAAGAACTTTTAGTTGGTGGTAGTTATGCGATCGCTAGTATTATTTTGCTATTGTTAGCAACTAACGAAAAAACCCACGCACCTGAAACCGAATTTCCTCACGTATTTTCTGACTTGCAAGATGGGTTGCGCTATCTCAAAGAGAATTCTCGTGTCCGTAATGCTTTACTACAATTAATGATTTTATTTTCTGTCTTTGCCGCCTTAACAGTTTTAGCTGTTCGCATGGCAGAAATTATTCCTAACTTAAAAGCTTCTCAGTTCGGCTTTTTACTAGCTGCTGGCGGTGTGGGAATTGCTGTTGGAGCTACAATAATTGGTCAGTTCGGTCAACGCTTTTCTTATAGTCAACTAAGTCTATTTGGTTGTATTGGTATGGCAGCATCTTTGTTGGGTCTATCGCTGTTTACAACCCAACTATGGGCTGTGTTACTTTTGGTAGCACTACTGGGTGTGTTTGGGGCTTTGGTAGGTATCCCCATGCAGACAGCTATTCAAACCGAAACCTTGCCCGAAATGCGTGGTAAAGTCTTCGGGTTACAAAATAATGTCGTTAATATTGCCTTGTCTCTACCCTTAGCATTAGCAGGAGTAGCAGAAACCTTTGTTGGTTTAAGAGCCGTGTTTATGGGATTATCTGCGATCGTCATTTCCTGCGGTATTTTGACTTGGTATAACTCCCGCGATTAATATCAGATACTTAGCCAAAGTGATGCACCAGTGAAAAGCTAAAGTTAAAGGCGATCGCGCATTAACTGAAAGCAAAAGCTTTCATGCTAAACTTATGTCAGGAAAATCTGATTATAAACCTGCTGGCTATTGATTTGATATTATCCAGACTACTTCGTTGTAAACGTACTTTTCTGTACATCTTAAAAAGACAATAAATAAGTTCATAAATTACCTACTTTAGTAAACATAAAGTTTGGTTTTATGGCTAATTTGTAGTGGAAATATATACTAAGTAAATAACCAGCAAGTAAAAATTAAGATACAACACAACAAACAAAAATTCAAAATAAATAATCAACCCCGATCTTCTGATAGCTGATAAAGAATGCGTATAGCCTGGATTGGAAAAAAATCACCCTTTTGTGGCAACGTCACTTACAGTAGAGAAATTACCAACGCCTTGTTAGATAGAGGGCATCAAGTTAGCTTTCTCCACTTTGCTCAAGAAGACTCTGAAGCCCACAATTGGCCAAATTGTCAGGAAGTTTCCTTACCCTTCCTTTATAAGTCACAGGTTTACACCATACCCACTTTCAAAGCCACAAAGCTATTAACTGAGTCACTCAGGGAAATTAAACCAGATATTGTCCACGCTTCTTTGACTTTATCTCCCCTGGACTTTTTTCTACCAGAAATTTGTGACCAATTAAATTTACCTCTCATTGCGACGTTTCACACACCATTTGCAGGTAAAGGCGCAAAGCTAATCTCAGGAACACAACTTTTGGCTTATCAACTTTATGCACCTTTTTTAGATAACTACCATCGGGTGATTGTGTTTTCTCAAATTCAGCGAGAATTGTTAGCTAATATGGGTGTGCGGGAGAAAAAAATCGCAGTTATCCCCAACGGTGTAGATATTGATAGATATTCTCCTGGATATTCTACAGTTAAAACAGAATTTAAAGCAGAACGTTTATTTGTTTATCAAGGAAGACTAGCCCCAGAAAAAAATGTAGAATCACTGCTGAGAGCCTGGAAGCAAGCCAATATGGCGGCGGGTAGTAAGTTGTTAATGGTTGGTGATGGCCCTTTAAGAACTTCTTTAGAACCATTTTATGGTGCTGACTCCGGTGTTATTTGGTTGGGATTTGTTGCTGATGAAGAACGGCGGATCAACATTTTACGGGGTGCAGATGGATTTATTTTGCCCTCTTTAGTAGAGGGTTTATCCCTATCACTATTAGAGGCGATGGCTTGTGGTTTAGCCTGTATAGCTACAGATGTAGGTGCAGATGGAGAAGTATTGGAAAAAGGGGCAGGGGTAGTCTTAAATCCTAAAACAGTGCGATCGCAATTACGCACACTGTTACCATTATTCCAAGACCATCCTGAGTTAACAACCCTACTGGGACAAAAAGCCAGAAAACGTGTATTAGACCTATATACTCTCAGTAAGAATATTACTCATTTAGAAGAACTTTATCGAGAAGTTTTAGCGCAGCAACCTGTAAAACTCAAATGGGGAGCTTAATCAGTATTGCCACTCAATCTAGCATTAACTGAACTGTATTCATCTACAAAGGACTTACAAATAAAAAATCCAAAATGTAGGGTGCGTCAGTAGGAGAAACCCTAGCCACACAAAAAAAATATTCATACTGACGCACCTTCATAACTTTTTATTCCTACTTAAACCAACGTAGAAACAATGGCACAATCTCTAGAAAAAGTATTTACATTTGATGAATTTTTGGATTTTTTGGCAACACAACCAGAAACTGTTCGCTATGAATTACATGATGGAGATATCATTCAAATGCCTCCACCACCAGGTAAACATGAACAAATAGTAGCATTTTCAACAATGATTCTAGGCTATGAGTGTCTTCGTCTCAAACTTAATTACGGTATACCTAAAACAGCTACAGTAAAGCCAGAGAATAAAACATCAGGGTACTATCCAGATGTTTTACTAATTAATTTTTCTAACTTGAGAAATGAACCACTGTGGGATAAACAATCAATCCTTAGTCAGCGAGATTCAATCCCATTAGTAATTGAAGTTGTCAGTACTAATTGGAGAGATGATTATCATAAAAAGTTTGCTGACTATGAAGAAATGGGTATCCCAGAATATTGGATTGTGGATTATGCAGCTTTGGGTAGTAAGGAGTTAATAGGCGACCCCAAACAGCAAACAATCACAATTTACTCTTTAAGTGATGAGGGAGAATATCGTGGTAAACAGTTTAGAGGAGATGACCGTATAGAATCCCCAATATTCTTAGATTTAAATCTAACGGTTGAGCAAATTTTTCACTGTGTTATTGAGTGATGAAAGAGCGATCATCAATGATGACTCTATTAAAAGGAATTGTCTCTAAATTTGTTTTGAGATCGCCTTATTTTTTAGAAATTTCTAAAGCCCAACCCAAACTAGTTGGCTGCTGATAAACTCTTTTCAAAGTATTTACATCTCTGGGAGAAATTGGCGGTGAGTTGCGGACTTGAGAAAAGTAAAGTGCATCAGTTTCTATTGGACTATGACCCCAAATTCCCAAAGCGTGACCGAGTTCGTGACGCGAAGCAGCTAAAAGATGACGACCAGTTTGGCTGGGACTTAATAAAATACTGAAGCGGTGTAATAAAACATGATGAAGAGTGTATAGCTCGTAGCTGGTCAGAGCAGAACGCGCACGAGGGATTTTCTGGTCACGGGAAAACTCCAGAGGTGGGGTTTTGCGCTCAATTGTAATATCAGCAATTTCTGGCTGTTCTACTACTTTTAAAGGCAAATAATTATTCCACTCTTGCACAGTCTGTAAGACACTATCAACCCATTCTTGAGCCTGTTGGTTGTTGATTCCTGTTGGTCGTTGAATTTGAACTTTAACAGGAAATTTTGTCCACACTAAATAACCTACTTCAGTTTTTGTGACTTGGGAGAAGTAGTCACCGCTATTTGTGCTATCTTCCCATTTTGTGAGTGTAGGCGGTAAGGAATGGATTTTGGATTGAGAAATGTAGAGACGTTGCATTGCAACGTCTCCACAGGTGTGATTATTTTCGCAAATTATCTGATCCAAACCGGATTGATCCCACAGGCTAGAAGGTGTAGCTAATGTGAAATGAAGATTGATAAAAATAACTAGCAATCCTATGCTGATAGCTAAGACAAGGGCTGCTAGTAACTGCTTTGTCATTAAATTTTTCAGGGTATTAGGTTTTGGGTGTTTAATCTTTATTCCCATCTACCTATCTCCTGCTGATTTGATTTTTACTTAGTGAGCCAACCAGCACTTAACACCACTGTTAAACCCATGAAAATTACTGTTAACGCCCAAGTAATGCGGTTTAAAGTATTTTCTGCGCTTTTGGTGCTGCTAAACAACTGGGCTTGTCCACCAATTGCACCAATACCATCTCCTTTGGGGCTATGAAGTAATACTAAAATAATCAGACCAAGGGCAGAACCAGCCCAAATAAATTGCACGATACTAGTAACTGTCATAACAAGAATCTCTTTGATCAGAAGTTTTAAAACAAAGTTAGAAAACAGTCAACAACTTAATGTTAACTGTTTTCTCGTAGCTCACAGGTTAGATTAAAACCCTACCCATAAAGAGTAGCTGATTTTCCCCTGTCACCTGTCCCCTATCATAATCCTACTGGCATAGGAGTGCGAGAGCGTTGCACGTCATATTCTGCTGTTTGTAGCAGCGATCGCCCGGTCATTTCTGGTGGTTGGGGTAGCTGTAAAATCTCTAGAAGGGTAGGGGCTATGTCGGCTAGTTTGCCATCGCTGCGTAGTTCGACATTTGTACCACATCCAGGGATTTTGACCTTCTCTCCTTCCACTAAAATTAACGGTACAGGGTTAGTTGTGTGAGCCGTCCAGGAATTACCTGCTTTATCTAGCATATACTCAGCGTTGCCGTGGTCGGCGGTAATAATTGTTGTACCGCCTGCTTTGCTCACACCTTCTAACAGGCGACCTAAACAGCGATCTACTGTTTCAACTGCGGTGACAGTAGCATCCATTTGACCAGTATGTCCTACCATATCTGGGTTAGCATAGTTAATCACTACGAGAGAGTAGATACCCTTCTTAATGGCGGCGATCGCTGTATCGGTGACGGCTGCTGCTGACATGGCGGGAGCTTTGTCGTAAGTCGCTACCATTGGACTGCTGACTAATTCCCGGTCTTCCCCAGCAAATGGTTCTTCTAAGCCACCGTTGAAGAAATAGGTGACGTGGGCGTATTTTTCGGTTTCGGCGGTGCGAAACTGCTTTAAACCGTGGTTGGCGATGACTTCACCCAGAATATTACTCAAGTTCTGCGGCTCAAAGGCTACAGGTACTGGTAAATCAGAATCGTACTGCGTAAATGTCACCAAGGACAGAGGTTTGATTTGTTTCCTGGTAAAACCTGTAAATTCAGGACTGACAAGGGCTTGAGTCAGTTGTCTGGAGCGATCGGGGCGGAAGTTAAAGAATATCACCCCATCTTCTGGTGCGATTGCACCGGGAGCGAGACGAACAGGTATGATAAACTCGTCTGTCACCCCTTCAGCATAGGATGCTTTGAGGACATCTACAGCTTTGCGACCATCCCCCGTGCCATCTTGGGTCATGACATCGTAGGCTTTCTGGACTCGATCCCAACGGCGATCGCGATCCATCGCGTAGTAACGACCACTGAGAGTAACTATGCGTCCAATTCCTACACTGTCTATGTAATCTTCTAAGGCTGTGATTGCCTTGATACCGTCTGTTGGTGCAGTGTCACGTCCATCGGTAATGGCGTGAATACAAACTTCTGAAATTCGCTGTTCTTTGGCTAAGTCAAGTAGTCCAAACAGATGGGTGATATGCGAGTGTACACCCCCCTCAGAACAAAGCCCAACTAAGTGCAGTTTGCCATTTCGAGAGCGAACTTCCTGGCAAATTTTGACAAGAGCTGAGTTGCTGAGGATAGAACCATCTTCCACTGCATCAGAAATGCGTACCAATTCTTGTGGTACAACCCGTCCAGCACCAATGTTCAAATGACCAACTTCTGAGTTACCCATTTGACCTTCTGGCAATCCTACGGCTTTCCCTGACGTGTGGATGAGGGTACGCGGATAAGCTGCCCATAGACTGCCCATAACGGGAGTTTTAGACGCAGCAATAGCATTTCCTCGCTTCTCCTCGCAGTAGCCCCATCCGTCTAAAATGACTAGCACCACAGGAGCAACAGGTGCTTTGGTCATAATAAATTGCCCTTTACTTTTTGTAATACCCGAATGATACCACTGCTAAATACCACCGCAAGTGAATTTCTGCTTATTAAGTTTTTTTATGAAATAATTCTATGTTTTTTAGCTTTTTTTTAATCTTAGTAACTGTTGCATATATTTTGTGATAAACCAGCGACCAAATAATTGAGTAGTAGCAGCGTGAAAATGCTACTACTCAATTATTGTCTTATTTCTTTTTGGCAGCCGATTTGGTAGATTTAGCGGATTTTTTCGCCGCTTTTTCCGCAGCGATCGCAGCTAATCTTGCTTCTTCTTTCTCTTCGGCAATTTTTGTCAAATAATAGTGATAGTCTCCCAAATAGACACGAAAATCGCCATCACGAATTTCCACGATTTTATTGGCTATTTGAGAAATAAAATAACGGTCGTGAGAAACTACAATCGCTGTCCCGTCATAATTTTGCAGTGCTTCCTCTAACATTTCCTTGGCGGGAATGTCTAGGTGGTTAGTAGGCTCATCTAGAATAATTAAGTTCGCTGGACGCAACAGCATCTTTGCTAAAGCCAGTCGCGCTTTTTCTCCCCCACTCAATGCACCGACTGCTTTAAATACCGTATCTCCAGTAAATAAGAAGCGTCCTAAGAGTGTGCGGACTTCTTGATTATCCCAGTCAGGAACTTCATCATGGATGGTTTCCATGACAGTTTTTTGTAAGTCCAAAGCCTCGGCTTGGTTCTGCTCAAAGTAACCAGGAATAACGTTGTGTTCACCTAGTTCTACATTGCCATCTGTGGGTGTTTCTAAACCCATAATCATCCGCAGGATTGTAGATTTTCCTGCACCGTTGGGGCCTAAGAAAGCAATGCGATCGCCTCTTTCAATTAAGAGATTCGCACCCAAAAACAAAATCTTATCACCGTAGGTATGAGTTAAATCCTTCATTTTCACTACCTCGCGTCCGCTACGAGGTGCGGGAGGAAAGCGGAAATGTAGGGTTCTTACTCCTTCTATCGGTGCTTCGATGCGTTCGATTTTATCGAGTTGCTTTTCGCGGCTTTTTGCTTGGGTGCTGCGGGTAGCACTGGCGCGGAATCTATCTACAAAAGTCTGTTGTTTTTCGATTTCTTTTTGCTGGCGTTCGTAAGCACTCAGTTGCGCTAGTTGACTTTCAGCTTTTTGTTGTAGGTAAGCCGAATAGTTCCCCAGGTAGGTGCTAGAAACACCGCGTTCAGTTTCTACAACTTGGGTACAGAGGCGGTCAAGAAATTCCCGGTCATGGGAAACTATCACCATTGGAGTAGTCAGCTTTTTCAGGTAATTTTCTAGCCACTCAATCGTTTCTAAATCCAGGTGGTTAGTTGGTTCATCCAGCAGTAAAACATCTGGCTTTTGCAGGAGGATTTTACCCAAACTCATCCGCATTTGCCAACCACCAGAGAAACCACTCACGAGGCGATCGCTATCTTCTTGCTCAAATCCCATTTCTGGTAGAATCTTGCCGATGCGTGCCTCTAAACCGTAGCCGTCTAAAGCTTCAAACTGACGCTGCAATCGGTCTAATTTATTAATTAGCGGATCGAGTTCTTCTAGCGTCGCCTTTTCCATGTCGCGCTGTACCTGTGTCAAGGCTAGCTGTGCTTGGTTAGCCTCGTTAAATACAGTCCAAAATTCTTCTCTAACTGTGCGGCCTGGGTCTACTTCAAATTCTTGATTCAGGTAAGCTATATGCAAGCTAGCCGGACGAATAATTTCGCCAGCCGTCGGTTCAATTTCCCCGGTGATAATTTTCAGTTGGGTGGATTTTCCCGCACCGTTAACACCGACTAACCCAATGCGATCGCCTGGTTTCACTTCCCAGTTGATATCTTTGAGAACTTCGCCTGTAGGATAAATTTTACTAATATGTTCTAGTCGCAGCATCAAGTTTCTCTCAGTTAGGAATTTAGGAATTATGGATAGTTGCGGACAAAGCACCTGCACTGTGTCTAATATTAACAAAAATTAACCAACAATTCGTCGTTAGTAACTCTTTTTAGGGCTTGCTGAAAAAGTCATTCCAAGGCAAGAGAAAAATTGACTCCGTAGT
>NZ_CAWUDL010000033.1:0-65518 GCF_963920945.1 Anabaena sp. CCY 9402-a | reverse complement strand
CCTGTCACCTGTCACCTGTCACCTGTCACCTGTCACCTGTCACCTGTCACCTGTCCCCTGTCCCCTCAACCTCCCTACTCATCTTTCACGGGAGAAACCACGTCAGGTAAAGGACGTTTACGGAGATACAGCCATGCTAAACCAGCTAATCCCAAAGTTATGCCAGTGAGGCTGACAACTTGTGCAATTCGTAATGGCCCCAACATCAAACTATCAGTGCGAAGTCCCTCAATCCAAAAACGTCCTAGGCTGTAAGCTACCAGGTACAGCATAAATAATGTACCTACCCGCAGGCGTGGCTTACCCGATAAACCACGAAAGAATAGAGTTAGAAGCAGCGCAAACACCATTAAATTCCACAGAGATTCGTAGAGGAAAGTGGGATGAAAATATTCAAAACTTGCTAACGCCGACGGACGGCGTTCTAATGGAATGTACAATTTCCAAGGCAAATTAGTAGGACGACCAAAAGCTTCAGAGTTGAAGAAATTACCCCAACGCCCGATCGCCTGTCCTAAAATTAGTGACGGTGCAATTAAATCGGCTAATTGCCAAAAAGAAACCCGTTTAAGCTTGGCAAAAATCAGTGCAGCCAAAGTACCGCCAATAATTGCTCCATGAATGGCAATACCTCCTTGCCAAATCGCAATAATCCTGCCTGGATTTTGGGCATATTCTGACCATTCAAATAAAACATAATAAATTCTGGCTGAGGGAATGGCTGCAATTACCAGCCAAATTGACAAATCACTCAGTAACTCTGGATTAACATGACGGCGTTTTGCTAAATACTGGGAAAGGCTAACACCGATTAAGACAGCAGAAGCGATTAATAAGCCATACCAGCGAATAGTAATTGGGCCGATTTCCACCAGAATAGGGCCGGGGGAAGTAAATAAAAACGCCAAAGGCAAAGCAGAAAAATCCAGTGCCATGTAAAATTCCCTAAATAGTCATTAGTCATTAGTGAATGGGGATTGGGAATTGGGGATTGGGGATTGAGGCAAAAGATTCTTTTTGTCTACCTTTTTACTTCCTTGTATTCCTTGTATCCTTTGTCCCCAGTCCTTAATTCTCTGTCACCTGTAACCTGTAACCTGTCACCTCATTCCGATATAATCTCCTCAGTAACTTTGATACATTCAATATCGTGATTTATTGTGATTGCTATTTATCCCGGTAGCTTTGACCCCATTACTTTAGGACACCTCGATATTATTCAACGTGGTAGTCGGTTGTTTGATGAGGTGATTGTTGCTGTATTACGAAACCCAAATAAAGTACCACTTTTTAGCGTACCGCAACGCCTAGAACAGATTCGTCTGGCTACAAAACATCTATCTAATGTGGAAGTAGACAGCTTTGATGGTTTAACTGTCAATTATGCCCAGCAACGAAAAGCACAAGTTATATTACGAGGTCTACGGGCTATTTCTGACTTTGAAGTAGAACTACAGATGGCGCATACTAATAAAACGCTTTCTACCCAAATCGAGACAGTTTTTTTAGCAACATCAAATGAGTATAGTTTTTTAAGTAGTAGTGTGGTAAAAGAGATTGCAAGATTTGGTGGTTCAGTCGATCATCTTGTCCCTCCGCTCATTGCCCTAGATATATACAAATGCTACAACCACAAGTATCCCATAGCGACCCCAATCGCAACGGAAGCTATCCCCCAGATTACGTCAACGGAATCTCCCCCGGAGAGATTCCCCAAGCAGGAAGTGTAGATATTCAAGAAGAACTTAATCGTCTAGAAGAAATTATGCTGACTAGTTTCCGCATCCCCCTGACGGGACGGACATTAGTAGATGAAGAAAAATTATTAGAACAGCTAGACTACATTAGGGTTTCTTTGCCGTCAGTGTTTCAGCAAGCCGCAGCTATTCTGGAACAAAAAGATGAAATTCTGCTGGAAGCGGAAGAATATGGACAGCAGCTTGTTGATGCTGCCCAAGCCAAAAGAGCGCAAATTTTGGCGGAAAGCGATATTATCATGCAGGCGGAACACCAAGCTGAACAACTACGCCAACAAGTGCAGCAAGAGTGTGAGGCGATGATGAAGGACACTCTCAATGAGATTGACTTGAAGCGGCTTGCTTGTCAAGAAGAGTTGGAACAAATGCGACAAATTGCGATCGCCCAAGCTCAAGAAATTGAAGGTGGTGCGGATCAATATGCCGATCATGTCTTGGAAGGAATCGAACAAGACTTAAAAGATATGTTACGAATTATTACTAACGGCAGACAACAACTCAGAGCAGATAGCCAATCACAACAAAACTCACATTCTTATAAAAAGAAGTAAATATATTTATTTTTTTCTAGCCTCGTTTTGATCTGCTGTGAGGTGTTATTCCTCATCTTGCTTTTAAAACCGTTGACCTATGCCTAAATGTATTCTACTTTCCCCTTGGTCACTAACGCCGTAGTCAGCGCGAATTAAACCTAATGGGGAGTCTACTCGTACTCCCGCACCGTAACCAAAACCAGAACCGGGTTTACCGCGTACACCTGCGGGATCTCCGAGAACGGTGTCACCAGAACCTAAGTCTGAGGCGAAGTCAGCAAACAATACTCCCCCTAAGATTGGTAAGACGGAAAAGCGATATTCAGCAGAGGCTAATACATAGCTGCGACCATTACCTACATCCCCTGCGTCGTAACCACGCACGGAATTAGAACCCCCTAAGTTAAAGGTTTCATAGGGTGGTAAGTCACCTAATACAGTACCAGCTTGCACATTAAAGGCAAATACTTGGGGTTTTTGGCTGTTAAATAGCTGCACTGGGACATACTGTTTGTAATTTGCTGTGAGGCGATTCATGGAAATGTTACCTTCACCGATGGGTACAGATTGTTCTGTACTCAAACTCAATACAGAACCCTTAGTAGGATTAATCCGGTTATCCCGTTGGTCTTTGGTGGCGGTGAAAGAGACGGTAGCTAAGTCATCAACGCCAGTACCACTAGCAGAGAGGGGGTTTCCTTGGACATCGGTGGAGTTAATATTGCCTTGGCGATCGCGGATGCTGGTACGAGTATAATTAAATCCTAAAGACGCATCCCAATCATCAATCGGTCGTTGTAAGCTGACGGATGCGCCAATCTTACCCTCGCGGACTTTATCGTCATTAGCTAACTTAATCTCATCATCAAAGGTTTCCGAAAGTTCTCGACTACGGAAGATGTTCACTGTGTACCCTAAACGGTCAGGATTAGTGGCGCGATAGGGACTAATAAATTTACTATCAAATTGCAAGTCTCGGCGACTGACACCGACATTGACGTTTAAAATATCATTTCTGCCGCCAATATTTTGGTCTTGATAGTTCACAGTCCCGATTAACCCTGTATCACCGTTGTAACTACCACCCAAGTTAATCGCACGCGCCCCATTTTCCTTGAGTTCGTAAATCACATCTAGGTTACTAGCATCCCCTTCAAAGGCGACATTAATACTTTGAAATAAGCCAGTACGATATAGTTGCTGGACATCTTGCTGGACAATATTTTCTTGAAAAACTTGTCCTGGCTTCAATTGCAGTTGTTGCTTCAAGAAGTCTGGTTTGGTACGTCCTGAAACGGGATTGTTATTATTATCGACGGTTTTACCTTCGTCGTTCACAAAACGGAACTTGATATCACTTACTAAACCTTCCGCCACATTGACCGTGAGAATACCTTGATTACTAGGTTTAATTGATAACACCCGCGCCAAATTATAACCATTGTCGGTGTACCATTTATTTACTTGTTGGACGGCTGTTTTCAGCCCTTCGGGACTGATGGGTTTACCGATTTGGGATTGAAAAGGTTTAAGGGCGACTTGATAAGTCAGGGCTTTCGCGCCTTCGAGTTGGAGCGATCGCACTACCACTGGTTGCACTTGATATATTACATTTACACCAGATGGGGTAGTGCGGGTATTGACGTTAGCATTGACAAATAAACCAGTCTGCAAAATTGCTGCGACATCTCTTTGTAATTGGCTTTCGCTGGTTTCGCCTCCAGTTTGGGTTTTAATTAATTGGCGGATAACTTGCTGTAATTCAGGAGTTGCTCCCACTATCTGCACATCAGTAGCTGTGACGACCAAACCGCCTTCAGTCGTGGTAGGCTTGGGGGTTGGTGGAGTCACAACAGGAGGTGTAGGAGGCAGAACCACAGGTTTTTGAGCTATGACTGTAGATGGAGAAAATTGGGGAGTTATCTCTGTTTCTGGTGCAGCCACAGCGTTGAGAGGTGCGGGGGTTTCTTCCACTACTGGAACTACTAAATTTTGGTCTGGTGCAGCCGAATTTGAGGCGTTAGCAGATACAGCTATGGCTTGTTGCGTAACATTACCAGCCGCTAAAGTAGCTAAAGTCAAAATTGCAGTAGAAGAAACACGCATAATTTTCAATACACTAGGGGAAGAAAGCTACAACATTCAGAATGATAAAACACTTATGAAGTACAAGGATAGTAGCGCAAAAACCTGCACCACTACGAGCATATGTACTGTTCACTTTATTAATAGCTATTACTTAAATAGAACGTTAATTTTGATATTTTGTTTCTTATCAGCCTCAAAGTACCAGTCTTACGCACTAGCTAAAAAAAAATGAAATAAACACTCTCTTTCTTTCCTTCTTCACTGTCACCTATCACCTGTCACCTATCGCCTATCACCTGTCACCTGTATTTTTCATGAACGATGTATCCCGCTTATCCCTAGCTAATTCGCCCACCGCAAGTTCTCGGTTGCAGTTGTTGGTATTAAGTAATGGTCATGGGGAAGATGTAATTGCTGTCCGCATTTTGCAAGAACTATTGCAACAATCAAACCCACCAGATATCTTTGCTTTACCTCTGGTGGGTGAAGGACGGGCTTACCAACAGTTAGATATTCCCCTCATTGGTGCAGTGCGGACTATGCCCTCTGGTGGGTTTATCTATATGGATGGGCGACAATTGGCGCGGGATGTGAAAGGTGGCTTGGTACAACTGACGTGGAGTCAAATTCAAGCGATGCGGCGTTGGGTGCGTTCCCAGAAAAAATTAGGTAACAAGAACGCTATCTTGGCGGTGGGGGATATTGTCCCGTTATTGTTTGCTTTTATGAGTGGTGCTAAATATGCCTTTGTCGGGACGGCGAAGTCAGAATATTATGTGCGGGATGAAGTGGGAATATTAGCTAGGAAATCAAAAGCAGCCAAATGGGAAAACTTTTCGGGTTCGATTTATCATCCTTGGGAGAGGTGGTTAATGAGTCGCCGCCGTTGTCGTGCGGTGTTTCCTAGGGATGGGTTAACAACACAAATTTTAAATCAGTGGCAGATTCCAGCTTTTGATGTGGGAAATCCGATGATGGATGGTTTAGAGGCGAGGTTTAATACCCAACAGCAAGAAATAGCTAGACCATTGGGGATTACTCTCCTCCCTGGTTCGCGTGCGCCGGAAGCCTATAAAAATTGGGAAATAATTATGGTAGCGGTGTCTGCATTGATGGGGAGTTTTCGGGAGGAAAATTCGTTTATCCCTAGTTCTAGTAATGTAGTGTTTTTAGGAGCGATCGCACCTAATCTAGACTTGAGTATACTAGCCCAAACTGTCCAGTCTCAAGGCTGGCAAACGTCTACAGAATCACCTCTTCCCCTACCTGATGACACTGCTGTGATCTTTCAACAAAGAAATGCCTACATCATCTTGACGCAACAAGCATACAACGAATGTTTGCATTGGGGAGATGTGGCGATCGCAATGGCGGGGACAGCTACAGAACAGTTTATCGGTTTAGGTAAACCCGCGATCGCCATTCCTGGGGAGGGGCCGCAATATAACCCCGGTTTTGCAGAAGCCCAAAGCCGACTTTTAGGCTTATCGCTAATTTTAGTGCCAGAACCAGGACAAGTTGCTCAAGAAGTGCGATCGCTTTTCACTTATCCTGATAGGCTGCATATCATTGCCGAGAATGGCAGGCGGAGGATGGGGAAGCCAGGTGCAGCAGCCAGGATTGCTGAGTGTTTAGTTGAAAAATTCAGTATTTAAGCCCCTTTCCGCGTCGGAGAGGGGTTGGGGAGAGGTTCAGAAAATCTATACCCAACGTCCAGCAATTACGCTACTAACCCAGAACGCAAAGCCCTTACAGCCGCTTGGGTACGGTCATCGGCGCACAGTTTATTCAGAATGTTACGAACGTGAGTTTTAACTGTGCCGACAGTAATATAGAGTTTCTCTGCAATTTGTCCGTTACTGCAACCAGCCACAATTAACTCTAAAATTTCTAACTCCCGTTGTGTGAGTGGGTAAGTTTCTAAAACTTGTTCGTATTCTGAAGGTAAAGCTTCGATTTTGACCGTTTTTGGCTTATCAGATGATTGGGTTTCTACAGGGATACCCTGCCGCATTTTCTGTAATACTACATTGGCGATCGCTGGATCAATCCAAGAGTTACCGGCGTAAGTTGCTTGTATCGCCTCTGTTAATTTACTAATGCTTGTCTCTTTCATGTAATAAGAGTCTGCACCTGCGGCGAAGGCTGCTAGCACCGCATCCTCGGTATGATCCATTGTCAGGATCAAAACCTTAGTATTTGTTTGTCCACTTTCAGCTTGATAGCGTCTAAACTTACGGGTGAGTTCAATGCCATCCATGTCAGGTAGTCCAATATCTACCACGGCGACATCTGGCTTTGCTGTTTCCAAAAGTTTTAGTCCTTGAGTCGCATTAGCGGCTTCACCAACTACTCTCAATCCTCCGTGGGACTGCAATGCAGCTCTTAGCCCCATCCTCGTTAAGTCATGATCTTCAATTAAAATAATGCTAATTTCATTCATTGCTACACCCGCTATTTCTTCTTTGCAGCTGACAAACTAAATTTTTTTTAGTTGTTTCTAATTTGCTTTCTGTGAGTTTTCCAAACCTAAGATAGATGATCTTTGTATATGCCTGCATCCACCGATAGAAATAATCACTACCTTTTTTTTCAGGCTGAATGTAGCTCAGAATCATGCCTGGGATGTATTTATTTTCCACTTAATAATATATGATACTTGCTTTCTGCACTGATCAAGTAGACTGACTTGATATATTACAGTGCTTACAGTTGAAAAATCTGGGATATCAGGAGCTAATATAAGCTTTTTCCCGACTTTTTATTCACATCTTGCCATTGGGTTATATTTGTCTACTTCTTGCTAATGGATAATTCTTCTATGAACTATTATCGCATATTATGGCAAAATTTAGCCGAAAAGTGCGCAGCAGTTTTCATCGAGAAGATAAAATCAGAAAATTTTAAGTACCCCCCGCTTCAATATTCTAGTCTTTTCAAAAGTAGGAAAAATACTACAAGCTGACTGTAACAGATAATGAACATGGTCTTTACTGATGATTACAGCTAAATTTATTGTAACTTTTGTCAACTCTCACAAGCTGCGATCGCCAAAAAAACACGGGAATGCGTTTAGCGATCGCCAACAAATTTTAGAAATACTAAATCAGATTATTTAGCTGCGTCTGTTCTGATATTTCGCTGCAATCAGATCAAGCGATCGCAACATTTCAATACCACAAGCTGATGTTACACAATGTTTGTTTCCAACTCTCACCAATGGGTGAGGACTTGTGTTTACTCATTCTTTTATAATTGTAATGAAGGTTAATAAAGTGTTGTAATTTACTTTGTAATAGTCGTTGTCTTTGGTGGGCGTCAGCGATCTATGCCTTGTTCATTAAATTGCTAATTCATGATTAACAATTCAACAACAGCACAATTTAAATACAAAATATACCCCCCATGTAAATAAATATGCTTTTAGCAAAGGATGAATGATCAACTAAATGTCATGACTACCAAAATAAAACTCCATAAAATTCATATTACCAATCAAATTAATTTATTGGTAAAGGAATAGGTTAGAACTACTCATAAGGTTGTGTGGGAAGTATACTGAGTTATCGAATCAGCCTCTATTCTAATTAGAGACTGTCTAAAATCCCAACATCTTTCATTCACTCAGTATAATTCTCAAAAGACATACCCAACATTTAGAATTATTTAGTTTGTTAGTTCAAAACAAGATATGTTTGACACCAACCTGTATTTGACAGCGAAAATAAAAACCAATGAAAGAAACGCTGAGAATTTTGGTTGTAGACGATGATGAGTTAGACCGCATGACAGTCTATTTAGCCCTGACCCAAGCAGGTGAAAAAATAGAATTGTCTGAAGTAAGTGACGCAAAAACTGCAATCTCCACCTTAAGACGTACTACTTATGATTGTGTTTTCTTGGACAATGATTTACCAGACCAAAATGCTTTAAGCTTAATTCAAAAGCTTCGGGACTCGGAAATTAAAGTTCCCCTAGTAGTGATCACAGATCAAGGAGACGAACAAACGGCTGTTGAATTGATGAAAGCTGGTGCTACCGATTATCTGGCTAAATCCAGGCTGTCATCAGCAACCGTGACTCAGGTTTTACGCCATGCGATGCGAGTTTACCAAGCGGAACTGCAAAGGGATTTAGCACATCAGCAGCTGAAAGAAAGCCATGAACAGTTATTACGTAAAAATCAAGAACTAGAGAGACAGCAGGAACAAATTCAGTTACAAAATTTAAAACTATTAGAAGCATCACGGCTAAAATCTCAGTTTTTAGCTACAATGTCTCATGAGTTGCGAACACCAATGAATGCTATTATTGGTTTTGCTCAAATATTGTTACGCCCTAAGTTTGGCAAACTCACAAATCAGCAAGCGGATATGGTAGAACGTATCCTGAATAACGGTAAGCACTTGCTGCTGCTAGTGAATGAAGTTCTCGATTTTTCTAAGTTGGAGGAAGGAAGATTAGCACTCCAGCCAGAATTATTTGATGTAGCTAAAGTCACTCATACAGCAGTTGCAGAAATGCGTTCTTTAGCAGAAGCAAAAAAGTTGTCTTTGATAGTAAAAATTAATATAGCTAACTCTTTAGTTTTTAATGATCCGGTACGGATCAGACAGATATTATTAAATTTATTATCTAATTCTATTAAGTTTACTGAGTCTGGTAGTATTTGGGTGGAATTACAAGACCTGGGAGAAAATCGAGTGGCGATCGCTGTTCGAGATACAGGTATAGGTATATCTTCTCAAGATTCTCAGCATATTTTTGAAGCTTTTCGACAAGTTGATCAAAGTATTACCCGTAAATATTCAGGTACAGGCTTGGGTTTAGCAATTATCAACTCCCTTGTCCGAATGATGGGCGGCAAAATCTCTCTTGAAAGTCAAGTAGGGGTTGGTTCTCTATTTAAAATTGAACTACCCAGAAAAGTATCATTATCTACCTCAAACCAAACGTTAGCGGCGGTGGATTTCAATGGCAAAGGAATTTTGTCTTCGCCTCAAAACTCACATCCATCTCCTTCTCAAACGAGTCAAGTCTCTATGGGGTTTCCTCACCTCAAACTATAAAAGTTCCTAACCAGTTGATTATCATGTCTGTTGTTGAAAATTCTAAAATTGATCGTATTCTAGCTGTTGATGATACTAGAGATAATCTGATTTTGGTTCAGACCATTCTCGAAAGTGAAGGCTATGAGATTGATTCAGTTACAGATGGGAAGTCAGCTCTAGAAAAAGTTACTCAATCTTCACCTGATCTGATTTTGCTAGATGTGATGATGCCCGGAATGGATGGTTATGAAGTGACACGGCGCATCCGCAAGAATCCTGAACTCAACTATATTCCTATTTTGTTGATTACCGCCTTTCACGAATCCAGTGTTGTCGAAGGTTTAGATGCTGGTGCTGATGATTTTATTCGCAAACCATTTGATACAGATGAATTATTAGCGAGAGTGCGATCGCTTCTCCGCCTCAAGCATAGTCTTGACGAACAACGCAAAATGGCACGTCAACGGGAAGACTTTGTTTCTCGCCTGACTCACGATTTACGTACCCCTTTAGTAGCAGCAGATCGGATGCTGGATTTGTTTGAAAAAGAAACCTTTTGCCCGATTTCTCCAGAAATGAAACAAGCGATCGCTGTGATGATCCGCAGCAATCAAAATCTCATGCAAATGGTCAACACCCTCCTAGAAGTTTATCGCTTCGAGGCAGGTAAAAAGACCTTGAATTACGAAAGCTGTAATCTTCCCGAAATCGCCTCAGAAGTAGTCAGCGAACTCATCCCTCTAGCCAGCGAAAAAAATATCAGTCTCAAGCTAGACACCAGTCAATTAGATAATCTGGGAAATCAAGCTGGTGTAGTTATGGGTGATGCCTTAGAACTACGGCGTGTGCTACATAACTTAGTCGGTAATGCTATTAAATTTACTGACACAGGTAGCATTAGCATCACGATATGGGAAACCAATCACAACTGGGTAAATATCGAAGTAGAAGATACTGGTTATGGAATTGCGATAGAAGACCAAGCTACTGTTTTCGAGCGATTTCGCCAAGGTAGAAATAAAAGGTCAGGTAGTGGCTTAGGATTACATTTATCCAGCCGCATTATCGAAGCGCACGAAGGTAAAATCAGCCTCACATCCGAACTAGGAAGAGGTAGTACATTCACCATCCAACTACCAAAAAATTTACATTAGTCACCTGTCACCTGTCACCTATCACCTATCACCTATCACCTGTCACCTGTCACCTGTCACCTGTCACCTGTCACCTGTCACCTGTCACCTATCACCTGTCACCTATCACCTATCACCTGTTCCCTATTCTTGACATAACTGATAAGCTGAGGCAAATTGAAATTTACCACAAAGTAAGCGGCGAATCACTGCCTCTAAATCTTCAATCATGTAAGGTTTGCAGAGGTATTCATCAAACCCTGCCTTAAGAATGCGTTCTTGATCCTCTCTATCAGCCAAAGCTGTGACAGCTACTACAGGAATTTCACGCGTTAGAGGTTCTTGTTTGAGATAACTTATAACATCAATCCCATTGAGACTGGGTAACAAGATATCTAACATAATTAAGTCTGGCTGATACTCTTTTGCTACTAGTACAGTATTTGTACTATCTTGTTGACAAATAAATCTACAGCCAAGTGATTCAAGGGCATAACTAATCAGCAGTAGACTATCATCGTTGTCTTCCACTGCTAAAATCAACGGCTGCTGAGAGTTGCGCTTCTTTTTATCACTCATGAATGATTTTGCCAGATACATTTCTAGAAGATTCCATGAGAATTGATCGTCATTCGTAAGCAGACAAGGTATCTCGTCAAAAAAATTCAAAAAATTACGATAATTTTTATAGGTTTAGCAGACACTTATTGATTATACGCAAGATTACAGAATATTTTTTGCGTAACTTCATCATAACTTAATATACATAATTATGTTTTGCAGTATAATCCCTGGTGTTATTTATTTCAGTAGATGTAAAGATACATTTTTATCAGTGGAGGCTCTGGATCAAATTGTATTAACTTAATAAGTCACTTACTTAGTATTTCATCATCAAACAAGGAGTTAATATATTTTTGTAAATTTCTATGTATGATTGGCTAACCATAGTGTAGTATTTGTAGTATAAAAAGATTTATACAGCAAAATCACTAACCTTAACTATTAGCTAAAATATCAAACCTAGTCAGTGACAGCAGATGATATCAATATCAATTTCATAATTTTAAATCTGATAAATCTAAGATGCTTATTTTTCACTCCCCATTCGATTACCCCAATATAAAATATGAGTGAGGTAACAAATAAATATCAAACAGTTGATGAAATACAAAGTATTGTTAAAGCTTTCAATGAATTTACACTGCCTCATTCTCGATGGGATCATCATGCCCATTTAACTGTTGCATTATGGTATCTTATTCGCCACCCAGAAAAACAAGCTATCTCCTTGATTCGTGACGGTATACAACGTTACAATCAAGCCATGAAGATTGCCAATACACACAATAGTGGCTATCATGAAACCATGACATTGTTTTGGATTTATCTAGTTAGTCACTATTTAAAAGATAGCCAAGCAAGTGGTTATTTATTAGAACTCACTAATAAATTACATTGATGTATATGGTAATAAGAATCTGGTATTTAACTACTATAGTCAAAACTTAATCATGTCTGAAAACGCTCGCAAAAGCTGGATAGATCCTGATTTGCAATCTCTATATTAATCTGCTGTTATTAGAATATTCTCAACCTGTGACTTTTATCTAAAATATGGAATTTGATTATTTTAGCCGCAACGAAATTACGCCAAAAAATCAAAACAATCAAAGCTTACTTGCTAGTGGTTGGCGACCATTGCATCGAGAATTAAACTGGGAATTTTTAGGTGAACTATTACATAATGATACCAGAGAGTTAACTCAAAAAACTTTGAATTTAGCCAGTGGTATGGCAGAAATTTTAGGCAGAAATAACTATACTTGGTGGGCTAATATTTTAAGTCTAGCCTCGGAAAATACCCGCTATGAAATAGAAAAATTTTGGCATTATGTTACACCTAATCCACAAGCCCCAGACTATCGTTATAAAGATGTTTTAAATACAGAAACGCCAATATTACAATTTGTTAGTCGCAATAGCATACCCATTGATTATGTGCTGAATCGGCTACAAGAAATTACAGTTTTACGAGTTTTAAATGTATTAGGCCGTCCGGATATCATTACCCAATATTACTTAGAAAGAGATTTTTATTATCCTGTAGAAAAATTTGTGAATTGGGAACGTCTCGATGTTTTGAATACGGTTTATGCCTATTGGTCAGAACAAGATATTTGGCTACAAGTCGAAGCTTACGATCGCGGTCGGCGACAATATACGTTAATGTCCAGGGATATGTCACCACTGGTTAACAAAGCTACTTACGATTTAGCAGTGATGCTGAGTGGCTATCAAAGCCGCGTCGGGAAAGTCCATAGCCAATTCCAAATCCGCAGTTTCCCCACAGATATTCAAAGCTTCACAGATACAGTGCAGCAAGCCATCCTCAACCAAAACCAGCTTGCGGTGGTAGTCAACGGCGAACCAGGTACAGGTAAAACTGCGTGGACACAAGCAGTAGCCAAAGAAATTCTTGTCCCTTTAGGATTCGTCATATTTATTTTGGATCATGATGCGATCGCTAACTTTGTTCCACCCACATATTTAGAACGAATTTGTATTATTGTTAACGAAGCTGATAACTTAGCTCAAAACCGCGCCTCGGAAGTAGCCCAGCATAACAACAAAACAGAACACATTTTGAGCTTATTGGATGGGACTTTGTATCAAAGTGTCATTGATGATGCAGGGATTCAAATCAAGCAGCGATTAGTTGTTTTGATGACTTGTAACACCACTGAAAGACTAGATCCAGCAATGTTAAGGAAAGGTAGAGTCGATTTAATGTATGAATTTACACAAAAATTTGTTTAAAAACCTGTAGCTTGCGTTTCGTTACTCAACACAACCTCCAATACACTTAACCGAACAGTATTGGAAGCATAGGGAGAGATTTTTTATCCCTGGTCGTGTATGCAGTTCAACATGGCTACTTAATCTTGATTGCTGTTGTATTAGTAGTGATGACAAAACAAATTCTATCAATGGTGTGATATTGAGGTGTAATTCCTTACAAAAGAAAATGTTTGAATAAAACGGATAATTGTTCAAAAGCTGAGAATAATAGAGATATCCTACATTTATGCACAGGAAGGATATGTTAGCTCTCGATACCCGTGCGATCGCGGAATTTTTTTATATCCTTCATCAGGAATTTGCCATTTGAAAATGGTTGCTATAAACTGTAGGCGCAGTTCTTCGTTAAGGCTTGATTAATCATGACACTTACACAGACAATCACTACCAAACCAGATAAAAAATCTGCTAAAAAACAGCAGTCTTTTCCTCGCATGGATATTGGTTCACCTAAAGTACCATTACGCAAACCTCAGCAAATCACACAATCACCTGAACTATTAAGTGATTGGGAACACGCTAGTTAATTGATTGTTTTAAATTCCAATCACACAGTTGAGATGGCCGAGTCATTCGAGGGTGGTTGTATTGATAAAACCCCTCAAGATTCAGCAAAGCTTGGTGATAAATAATCCTCTGGACAGCATCCTCATGATGATTAGCGTTACTCATCAAATTACCTTGATTTAGTGTCAATCGCCCTTCAACATCCCATTTAAATGCAGATTTGGGTAAATTATTCTGCTGACTACCACTCCACAATATAGCTAAAGCTTCACCTGTAATTAGATTACCTTTCATGCTACCTCTAATACAGATAAAGTTATCGGAGTGGGGATAGCCATAATACCCCTCAAATTTATGCACAGTTTTTTTAAAATTCGCACAAACACCCGCACCAACACGCCAGTCTTGGGGGTCAGGTTGACTGCAAAATTGGTAGTTACCATCTGCTAAATTGGCAATGTTTACCTTGGGGACTGCAACCCACAAATTGGCATTTTGTTTTTGAACTGACTGATTAAAATTGAAATTGATTAACAAAGCTGTAAAAATTACCAGGGTTTGTGTGAGATTATTTATACCCAGCATCATCTCATCTCCAGATATATAGGAGACTGCTACAATTGGGAAATGTGAGATATTAATCAGCTAGTAATTAAATAACCGGAGCAGCAGAAATTGTTAAAAATACTAGCAACAAGATAATTAACACGCTGATTTTGACAATCAGGTAAGTGCTAGGATCAAATAAAGGAAAATCGTGTGTCATCATAAACCTCCTGATGTAGCTCTAGATTTTAGAGTTTGATTGAGGTATTGGTTTTTTCACTGGTTTATACTTCTATTATCGCTCAAGAATTAATACACACTGTGTAATTGAAAACTCTAGTAACATTTTTTAGTATTTTCAGAAGAAGAATTTTCAACGCAGAGTTACGCTAAGTTATCGCGGAGTATTTTCTAGAGTTTGTGGTTTTTGGTAGGCGATCAGCTACGCTGGGCGGTTACGCCATCGCACCAAATACTTAAGGTATTCCTGCTTGTTGAAAAATTTGTTGGGGTGTGAGTTGTAAGTCTGTTAATAGGTCATCTGCTAAAATATCTTCACCGATTTTTGTTTGTGGTCTGGCATCAGGATAGAACACGGTTACAGTTTTAGCTTTGGCATCTAACACCCAAACTCTCATCACGCCTGCATCTAGGTAATCTGTGGCTTTGGCACTCATTTCTCCAAAACTTTGACCGGGAGAGATAATTTCAATCACTAAGTCTGGTGGTATGGGACAGGGTGCATCCTCAATGACATCATTAGGGAGACGTGAGAAGGAAATATAAAGTAAGTCGGGGACAGGAATCCAATCTTTTCCTTGGCGTTTGAGAGTAACTGCCCACTCGATACCAATTTCACCGCGACTTTGCGCCCACGGTGTTAAAAGTGTGTATGTTGCGCCTGTGACTCTGGAATGAAATCTTTTTGGTGACATTTTAGGTTTTAATTCCCCATTAACTAATTCGTAAGTAATATCCCCCTCTGGTAATTCGAGGAATTGTTGGGTTGTGATTTCCGTTTTGAGTTGAGTCATAGCGATCGCCTACTCTGATTCCATAACTCTATTTTGCGCCTATTATGAAAGATGCGATCAGCGCGATTATTTTAGGTAAATGCGATTAATTTTATACAGTAAACCCGGTTGTCATTTGTGTGAAGGCTTGCAAGAAAAGCTGGAACAGATCCAAAATCTGCAATTTGAGTTAGAGATTCGTGACATTACTACCCGTGAAGATTGGTTTGGTGCATATCAGTATGAGATTCCAGTTCTGCATCTAATACAGTCAGAAAACGAGCAAGCACAAGCTTTGCCCCGTCCTTCTCCTCGTGCTAGTGTCCAGCAATTGGAGCAAATGTTGTGTAAGTATTTAGCCAAGATAGAAAAAAATAATGCAGAATAAGCGCAAGCAAAGTGTGTGCTGAGGTTCACAAGATGAAATTGCGGGAATTACTAGCGACGGTTGACAGTATTGCACAATTACCTCCGGCTTTGGCGGATGCTGAAGTCCAAGGATTAAAGACCAACTCCCATGCTTGTAGTGCGGGAGATTTGTTTATTGGGATGCCTGGAACACGTGTAGATGGAGGAGAATTTTGGCCAAGTGCGATCGCATCCGGTGCTGTAGCGGCGATCGTTTCCCCCCAAGCTGTACAAAAAAATCCTCCCACAGATGAGGCTGTTGTCATTAGTGCTAACGACATGACCAAAGCTTGCGCCCAAATTGCGGCTGCTTTTTATGGATATCCTGGGCAAAAACTCAAGCTGGTGGGTGTGACTGGTACTAATGGTAAAACTACTACTACTCACCTGATTGAATTTTTACTCACCAAAGCTAAATTACCAACAGCTTTGATGGGGACTCTCTACACTCGTTGGGCTGGTTTTGAACAAACGGCTGCTCATACTACACCCTTCGCGGTGGAACTACAACAGCAACTAGCACAGGCTGTAAAAGCTGGTTGTGAGTTTGGCGCGATGGAAGTCAGTTCCCATGCTTTAGCCCAAGGCCGTGTCCTGGGTTGTCCATTTGAGGTGGGGGTGTTTACTAACCTCACCCAAGACCATTTGGACTATCACAGCGATATGGAAGATTATTTTGGGGCGAAGGCGTTGTTATTTAGCCCTGAATATCTGAAGGGACGGGCAATTATTAATGCTGATGACCCCTACGGTAACCGATTAATTGCCGCTTTGAATCCTGATCAGGTATGGAGTTACAGCGTTGATGATGCCGATGCTCATTTATGGATGAGTGATTTAAGTTATGAACCAAATGGTGTGAGTGGTATGCTGCATACACCAGAGGGTGATGTAACTTTCCGATCGCCTCTAGTCGGTCAATATAATTTAGAAAATCTGTTGGCAGCCGTCGGTGCAGTTTTACATCTGGGGTTAGATTTGCAATTAGTCGCAGCCGCTATTCCTGAATTTCCGGGAGTTCCGGGACGGATGGAGAGGGTGCAGATTAGTCCTGACCAAAAAATTAGCGTCATTGTGGATTATGCCCACACACCGGATAGCTTAGAAAACCTACTCAAAGCAGCTAGGCCGTTTATTCCAGGGAAAATGATCTGTGTTTTTGGCTGTGGTGGCGATCGCGATCGCACCAAACGCCCCAAAATGGGTAAAATCGCCGCAGAGTTAGCAGATGTGGCAGTAGTCACCTCCGATAATCCCCGTACTGAAGACCCAGAAAAGATTTTAGAGGATGTTTTAGCAGGTATACCCGACACTATACAACCGCTAGTAATTTGCGATCGCGCTACCGCTATTCGTACCGCCATTCTCCAAGCCCAACCCGGAGACGGTGTGTTACTGGCTGGCAAAGGTCATGAAGACTACCAAATTCTCGGCACAGAAAAAATCCACTTTGATGACCGAGAACACGCACGCGCCGCTTTGCAATCTAGAGGTGATTGAGGAATTGGGGACTGGGAGAGAATTTACTTCTTCCTTCCCCTACACCCCTACACACCAATTAATTAATACTTTTTAAGTATTTTAGGTGTCAAAAAGTATATAAATAAGTGAAAATCAATGACATAATTATTTCTTTCTTCCCCTAATTTTTATTTGTCGCGTTTGACCCATGAATGATTCTCTGCATAAGGATTTTTCCGTTTATCAGCTAGCGTTAGGAGTGGACTCTCCCCCCCAAGCATTTCCTCTTAATCCTGCTACGCTGCTATCATTAGTGAGAGCAACAATAGATTTACTGATTGAACGGCAGATCAATGCAACGATATGGTTTAAACTCCCACCGGGAAAAATTTGGTACACAGAATTAATTCGCTATCAGTCATCAGCGAGAACAGTAAGTACCATATACAATTGTCAAACCAAGGAGAAGAAAGCAGAAGCAGACGCAGACGCAGAAAGTGAGGAAAATTTGACTTCCTCATCCCCTTTAGATTGCCGTCATATAAGTTTGGCATCAATACCAAATAGTCACATTAGCTGTGAATATTTTCTGATAGTTTTATCACCAAATTTTTGCAGTGTAGTGGTAGCATATCAACCAATCAAAAAAGATAAAAGTAAAGTTTTAAGCAAGGAAAATGCTAATAAGAGTCAACCTTTATTGACTCTTATTAGCATTGATAGCAAAGTTATTCAAATAATTTTAGATGGGTTAAAGCAGGAGATTAAATCAGAATTAGATACAATTGCACCTACGGATTTCATTTGTCCAACTGCATCAGAACCAGGATTGATCAGTCAATTATTTGCCAAGCAAATCCAGCGACAAGATGAAATCAATCGGCAAATTAGAACTGAACGAATTTCTAAGTTAAAAGAAAAAAATCAAAACTTACACAAGAAAGAACGCCTGAAAGATGAATATTTAAGTAACGTCTGTCAAGAGTTGCGGACACCCCTAACCCAGATAAAAACAGCCCTCTCGTTGTTGAATTCACCCAATATTAAACCCAACCAACGACAACGTTATCTACAAATGCTCAATAGTCAGTGCGATCGCCAGAGTATTTTGATTACAAGTTTACTGGATCTCGTCCAACTAGAGCATAACTTAGAAAATACAACCCTAGAACTGGTCAAACTTGCAGATATTGTCCCTGGGGTAGTCAGCACTTACCAACCTCTAGCCCAAGAGAAAGGCATCATGTTAGCCTACACTGTACCCACTGATCTACCAGCTGTTTGGTGCGTCAGTGGTGGACTTAAACAGATAGTGATTAATCTACTACATAACAGCATCAATTTTACTGCCAACGGTGGTCAAGTCTGGGTTAGAGCCAAATTTCATGGCGAATATATCCAACTAGAAGTACGCGACACAGGTATTGGTATTGCTGAAAGTGAAATTCCCAAAATCTTTGAGTGCTTTTATCGCGTGCGTTCAGGAGTCAGCGACGAAATCAATGGTGCTGGTTTAGGTTTAACAATTGTGCAGCGATTATTGTGGCATTGCGGTGGTTCAATTAATGTCAAAAGTAAGCTAGATGAGGGATCTCTTTTTACTGTGCAGTTAGCAACAGAAAATAATAAAGCTATCAATGCAGGCAAAGCAAATATCTGAATCATGATGTAATAAGAAAGAGAAAAGTTGAAAACTATAGACCAACTACTCCACTGTCCTAAGTTATTATCATCAAGTAGTTTTTATTCCTCTCAATGATCTCTAAAAAACTTAATCTTAGTTTAGTTTTACTGATGGTTAGTACACATATTTGTGTAACTCAGCAACTCGTTCAAGCTCAAACCCCATCTGCACCATCAAATACCACTAAATCAATTTGTTCGGCTCAAATCGGCACAGCTATAGATGCAATAGTTAATCGTCCCCTATTTAATCGAGTCCGATGGGGAATTTTAGTCAAACCACTGTCATCTGTACAAACTCTCTATAGTCGAGATAGCCAAAAATATTTTATTCCTGCTTCCAACACCAAACTGCTGACTACAGCTGCTGCACTGCAACATTTGGGTGCAAACTTTCGCTTCCGTACCTCGATTTATCAAAATGAGAATAGTATTTTTAGCGTTGTGGGTAGAGGCGATCCCAGCCTTAATGATACCCAATTAAAAGCACTCGCCCAACAGCTAAAACAGAAGGGTATCACTCAAATTCAGCAGTTAATTGCCGACGATAGTTATATTCAAGGTGATATTGTAAACTCTACTTGGCAATGGGAAGATGTACAGTCAGATTATGGTGCGCCAGTTAATAGTTTTATTTTAAATCAAAATGTTTTTGGCTTAGAAATAAGACCCCAAAGTGTCGGTCAAACTTCGCAGTTAGGGTGGACAGATAATAATGAAGCAAGACAGTGGTTATTAGTTAATCGGTCTGTGACAGTTGCAGAAAATCAACCGAGTTACATCAGTGTTAGCCGCGATTTAACTGGTAAAATTCTGCGAATAGAAGGACAAGTAGCAGCTAATTCCAAACCATATTTAGTAAGTTTACCTGTCGTTGACCCCAATTATTACTTCTTAAGGCGTTTCCGTACAGTTTTAGCAACAGAACAAATTGCTTTGGGACAAACATTAGTTGCTAATAGGAGTAATAATCAACAGGAATTAGCATTTGTGCAGTCACCGCCTTTATCGGAGTTAGTTATGGAAACTAACCAAAATAGTAACAATCTCTATGCAGAAGCACTTTTGCGAGCTTTAGCTTTTCAACAATCCAAACAAGCAAATCAAAACACTGCGGATATAGGGTTGGAAGTTCTCAAAAAAAGTTTAACTCAGTTGGGAGTTGACCCCACAGGTTATAGATTGGTAGATGCTTCCGGTTTATCACGACGGAATTTAATTACCCCTGAAGCATTGGTACAAACTTTGCAGGGAGTAGCGAAAACCCCAGTTGCCAATTTGTATCGTGCATCTTTACCTATAGCTGGAAAAAGTGGCACTTTACGTAATCGTTTTCGTAATACTCCGGCGGAGGGAATTTTTCAAGCCAAAACAGGTACATTAAGTGGTGCAATTTCCCTCTCAGGATATATGAATCCACCTGAATATGAGCCTATAATCCTCAGTATTATGGTAAATCAATCTGAACAACCTGCAAGTGTTTTACGGCAAGCAATGGATGAGATAGTGGTGTTGTTGGCACAGTTACAGCGTTGTTAAAACTGAGAATTCTACAAACCACGCCTGCATTTCTCGCAAGACTTTTCAATGAACATAAATTGTGTAACCCCGGTTTTTGCAAAAACCGGGGTTATGTATGCCTGTAATAACATTTTTTCCTACCTTACTTGCTATCAAGTCAAATCCAGCTAGGAGATTAAACTGGGACTAAAACCAATTCAAATACTGTTTGGGATTTACAATCAATACTGAATTGTAGGTCTTTTTAGCTTACCAAATCAACCAAAGCATCATCACGGAAGCGAACTACACTTGAGACTAGGCAGCCACGATAATGTTCCGAGGTAAATACTGAAAGTGTGATGTTCATCTGCTCAGTGTTTGAAATGCTTTTAACTTTACAGATTTGCATTTTGTTATTGCAGTAGGCAACTATGCGATCGCCAGCTTTGACATCTAATGCTCTGATTTTCAATTGAGCCTCAAAATAATTAAGAAATTTACCTTCTGCAAGTAAAATATATTGCTATATCTAACTTGCTCAATAGCTTATATCCTTATTATATAGGAATGTGTAACTAAAATAAACACAAAAATAAAAACGCGCTTAAATATTAACTCTGCACGAAAGAAACAGCCCAAAGCTTGATGTGATGCAAAAAAGGTTCAGGCGAATACACCTGAACCTTTACTAACTCAAATTAATTTTTCAACTAAGCGGTTAGCTTTCAATGGCTGAGTTGTTAACCTTAGTAGCGGTTGCTTTTACCATAGCTACCACGATTACCACCACCACCGCCACCACCAAATGAACCTCTCTCTTCTCTGGGTTTAGCCTTATTCACTTTCAGGTCACGTCCCATCCATTCTGCACCATTTAGTGCATCAATAGCTGCTGTTTCTTCAGCTTCTGTACCCATTTCTACAAAACCGAAGCCGCGTAAACGGCCTGTTTCACGATCAGTGGGTAACTGAACACGTTTCACAGAACCGTATTCTGCAAAAACGGCATTTAGATTTTCTTCTGTAACGTCGTAAGAAAGATTTCCTACATAAACTGACATAGATTGTCTCCGAAATCGTAAGTGTGTAGAGATTTATATTTCGGAGAAAGGTTTGTCAATACCAAAAGCCAAAAGCCTGTCAATACTAAAAACAAATGCTGTTAACCGAATTAATTCTCAACTCCTATCATGACATAGGAGACAACTTTTGGAGAGCAACTTAGAAAAAACGTTATATAAAGTTATATAAGCAATTAATCTAAGTAAGTAGCCAGCACAAATTTTGTACACCAAGACGGCTACTTATCGCGAGAATATGTTGAGGGGGCAGTCGCATAGGCGATCGCAAAATCAATCATAAATCATTAAACCTATCATTTTGGATAAAATTGATAATTCATAGAGACGTAGCCACGTCTCTACATTATTTTCCTGATATCTTGGATGACTTTAAGCGGGAATGAACTTGAGGGATACACCATTCATACAATAACGCTGGCCTGTGGGTGCAGGCCCATCTTCAAAAACATGGCCTAGATGCCCACCACAACGGCTACAATGTACTTCCACTCTCGTCATGAAAAACGACCGATCTACAGTAGTAGCAATTCCACCTTCGATGGGGTCAAAAAAGCTAGGCCAGCCAGTACCACTGTTAAATTTAGTGTCAGATTTAAACAAAGGCTGTTCACAAGCGGCACAGATATAAGTACCCGCACCATATTGCTTATCGAGTGGGCTAGTAAAAGCGCGTTCCGTACCATGTTGACGTAGAACGCGAAACTGTTCTGGCGATAAAATCGAACGCCATTCAGCATCAGGTTTAGTAATTTCAAACTTAGTATTAGAAGTTGCCATGATGTTTGACCTCTGTAAAAGAATCGGTGGTAATAAAGCTGTGCCAACTAATGCAGCACCAGTTTTGAGAAAATAGCGTTTGTGCATATATCTATATTATGGACATTGGACAATTCAATTTTGAATGGAAATTGAATTTAAAATCCCATCTTCTTGACAATTCGGTTTTCTCATAAACTATCAAAAAGGTAAAACCAAAACTAGGGCGTTCGCGTAGCGTGCCGTTAGGCGAAGTCCAAGTTGCTGCACTCTCCCGTGAGTACAGAAGCCAACACTGTACTTGGTACTCCAAGTCAATGTGAGTGGTTCACAATACTAAATTTATATGTAAAATATCGAATGTATAATTTAAAACTATAGATTAATCTAATATACAAATTATTTTACTAGTCGGTATTTATATTCCCCATGAACCCAGCAAACGAAGAGGATGATCAAAGTAGTATTGAGGAACAATCAGTAAATCTGACACAGCAGTTAATGCTACATCGCATCAGCAACCGTATTCGACAATCATTAGAACTGCAAGAAATCCTGTCTGCAACAGTTGCGGAAGTTCGGTTATTTTTGGGAACAGATCGAGTCAAGATTTACCAGTTTCAACTAGATGGTCACGGTTTAGTCATTGCAGAATCAATTTGCGAAGATCGCCTCCCCTCACTATTAGACCTGCATTTTCCAGCCGATGACATTCCACCTTATGCCCGCGAACTTTATTTACGCGCACGTCAACGCACAATTATTGATTTTGACTCGCATCAAATTGGCATCAGCCCATTAGACTGTATAGAAACAGGTAATTCTCTAGAGTTTCCAGATATTCGCTATCGTCCCATAGATCCTTGTCATCGAGAGTACATGAATGCTATGGGAGTAAAATCTTCTGTGGTAGTGCCGATTGTCATCGAAGCCACAAATTCCAGTAAAACTCTACTACCATCTTTGCCTAGCAATAACTACCTTTGGGGTTTACTAGTATCCCATCATTCAGAACCACGAATCGTTACCCAAGAAGAATTATTGTTTATTCAGTCGGTTGTCGATCAGGTGTCGATCGCGATCGCCCAATCAATTCTGCTCGAACGTGTGCGCGAACAAGCCAAACAGGAAGCCCATATCAACCATGTCACCACATTACTCCACACCACACCCACAGTCCAACTCCAAGCAGCACTTGAGGAAGTTGTTCAGGTCTTTCAGGGATCTGGTGGTCGCTTGTATCTATCAAGTGAAAATTCTACTCAGAAGGCTGAAATCTATGTCTGCGGTACACAACCAGAACCCCTGGATCGGGCAAGTGGTAGACCAATTGAGGAGAATATCCTGTGGCAGAAGTATCTCAGCTCAGTATTAGTGAAAAATGATGACCAACCTGGTGCAAATAGAGCTGGCAAACCCTGGTCAGTGCAATGGATGCGGGCAATGTATGCTCTCAAGGAAGTGCCGCAAACATTAGAAACTGAAACTGATATTTGGGCGATCTCTGACATCTACAAAGAACCTCTGTTTCGTACCCTGATTGCTGCATTTGAAGCAACGCAGATTCGGGGTGTACTGATCATGCCTCTTTATTTTGGTCAGGAAGTGCTAGGTAGCCTCAGTATTTTTCGGGATGAGGTTGACCAAACACTACTGTGGGCAGGTTATCATCAACCCGACACACGCCAATTGTCGCCCCGCAAATCCTTTGAGGCCTGGCAGGAAATTAAAAAAGGTCAAGCACAAGCATGGATAGAGGCTGACATCCGCCTCGCTCAAGCCATGAGTGAACGGTTTTCCTCTGCTGTCAAACAGTACCAACTATACAATCAAGTGCAAATGCTCAATGCCAATTTAGAGCAACAGGTACAAATTCGCACAGTAGAGTTGCAGCAATCAACTATCATCGCCGACCAAAAGCGAACTTTGGCGGAGAAACTTGCCAAGGATTTATCAATTTTTGCCGAGCAACAGCAGACATTGATGGGTGTAATTACCAAAATTCGGGAATCTTTGGACTTAAGCAAGATATTTAAAGCCACTACTCAAGAAGTCCGCCAACTGCTGAATGCTGATCGTGTAGCGGTGTTTCGTTTTGCTCCTGACTCTGATTTTACATTAGGCGAAATTATCTCCGAGGATGTACGTACAGGCTATGTTTTGGGAATAAATATCCCCATCAAAGATGGTTGTTTTCGTAACTATGTCACGCATCACTCTGACAAAAAATCTTATGCTCTTGATGACATCGACCAAGCAGAAATAGATCCTTGCTATGTGGCAACTCTGACTAAATTTCAGATTAAAGCCTATCTAATAGCCCCTCTGTTTATCGGAGAAACACTTTGGGGTTTACTGTGTATTCACCAGTGTTCAGGTGCGCGTCATTGGCGGAAAAAAGAAAAAGAATTTATCACTCAAATTGCTACACAGTTAGGTGTGGCAGTAAAACAGGCAAAACTGCTAGAGCAAGCAGAGAATATGAAAACAGCAGCAGATGCCGCTAACCAAGCCAAGAGCGAATTCCTGGCTAGCATGAGTCATGAACTACGGACACCCCTCAATGCCATCTTGGGAATGTCTGAAGGTCTACAGGAAAACATTTTTGGGGAATTAAATTCACGACAAAAAAAGGCGATCGCCACAATTGAAAGTAGCGGTGAACATCTACTGGCTTTGATTAATGACATCTTGGATCTGACAAAAATTGAGTCTGGCAAAGTGGAATTGCAGATTGAGCCAGTCTCTATTAAAAACTTGTGCAATTCTAGTATGAGTTTTGTCAAGCAAATAGCTGATAGCAAAAATATTGAACTAAATATAGACATTCCCTGCGACCCTGATGAAATTGCCTTAGACGAACTGCGGACTCGCCAAATACTCATTAACCTGTTGAGTAATGCTGTCAAATTCACTCCGTCAGGAGGCTCGGTGACACTCAAGGTTTGGCTGGAGGAGACACAGAAGACAGGGGAGAATGACTCATGCCAAATCCGCATTACCCCCGGATCCCAAGTTCCCGAACCCCTAATCCCTAATCCCCAGTCCCCTAAGATCAAATTCTCTGTCAACGATACCGGTATTGGCATTGCTCAAGCAGATATACCCAAGTTGTTCCAATCTTTTGTGCAAATGGATAGCAGCCTGAATCGTCAGTATGCTGGCACAGGTTTAGGATTGGCATTGGTTAGCCGCTTGGTAGAACTGCAAAATGGCAGTATTGATCTGGTAAGTAAGGAGAGAGAGGGAAGTTGTTTCACTGTCACCTTACCTTATTTTGAAATACCAGATAGGAAAAAGCTCCAAGCATTACCGCCAAAAACAACTTCTGAGGAGAGACAATCTACCCTATTAACTAGTTGTGTACCAAAACAATTGCAGATTCTGCTAGCAGAAGATAATCAAGCCAACATCGATACCTTTTCTGCCTACCTAACTGTGCGGGGATATCAGGTAATTGTGGCCAAAAATGGCGAGGAGGCAATTAACCTTGCACAAGAGTACAAACCCGATGTAATTTTGATGGATATCCAGATGCCCGGAATTGATGGACTAGAAGCCATAGGACTGATCCGCAATGTATTAGAACTAGCCCAAGTCCCCATTATTGCCCTGACAGCCTTAGCCATGCCTGGCGATCGCGAGAAATGTTTGGCAGCAGGGGCTAATGAGTATCTAGCTAAACCAGTGCATTTAAAAGAACTGCAATCAACAATCGACCGATGTTGTGAGTGCTGAGTTGTGAGTGCTGAGTGCTGAGTGCTGAGTGAGGGAGTGAGTAATGAGTAATGAGTAATGAGTACGTACGCATTGTCTTTTTCTCCCCCTGCTCCCCCTGCTTCCCCTGCTTCCCCTGCCCCCTGCCTCAAACAGACCCCAAGAAGATTGTAAAAATAGTACCCTGGGGATGATTATCTTCAACAGTAATAGTACCGCAATGTGCCTCAATTGCCATTTTGCAAAAAGCTAATCCTAAACCAATTTGTGAAATTTCTTGCATCCGCGTGCCAATCTCATATTTCTCAAAAATGCTTTGTCGTAAGTTATGAGCAACTCCCGAACCGGAATCAAGGACTTGCAATTTAGCTCCTGCTGTTAAATACTCTGCTTTCAAGGTAACTTGAGAGTGTGACGGGGAAAACTTAATCGCATTAGAGAGTAAATTATCCAGGATGCGGCGAAAGATGGGTGCATCGGCTTTGATCATGCCACCAGGATCGGGTAATTCATTGACGAGGCGAAGGTTTTTTTGGAGAGCGATCGCCTCAACATCTGCCAAGGCGGAAATGCAAAGCGCACGCAGGTCTAATTCTGTATAGTTCAGAACCATTCTGCCAGATTCTAACTTGGCCATGATGAGCAAGCTATCAATCAATGATTCCATTTGTTGGGATGCGATGCTTATTTGATCTAACTTTCGTTGTTGCTGTAAAAACGATAAATCTGGCAACCGGAGAATTTCATTGGAGAGTACAATACTGGTAAGCGGGTTTCGCAGGTCATGCACAATCATATTGACCATATCTTCTCGTAGACATAGCAAGGTCTGCAAGTTATCGTACTGCTGCTTGATCCGCAACATGGAATGAACTCTAGCTCTTAACTCCACACCGTTCACGGGCTTACTAATAAAGTCATCAGCCCCTGCGGCTACACACCTGGCCAGGTCTTCTTTAGCGGTTAATGCTGTCACCATAATAATAGGCAGTGCTTGCCATTGTGGGTCAGATTTGATCCGTCGGCATACTTCCATACCATCTAGATCAGGCATCATCACATCTAATAAAATTACATCAGGCTGAAAAGTATGCAGGCGATCAATGGCTTGTTGACCAGTAGAAGCATAATGTAGTTGGTAGTTTTCACTATCTAATAACGCTTCAACAACATCAAAGTTATCCGGTTCATCATCAATTACCAAAATAGAGGGTTGATTAGTCATTGAAAATTTCCACTACCTCGTTAAAAGTTGTTGAATGGTCACTATCAGCTGTTTAAGTTTTACAGGTTTGGTCAAATATTCGTTAGCACCGGCAGCTAGGCAAGTTTCGCGATCGCCAGGCATGGCTAGTGCTGTTAATGCAATTATAGGAATATGCTGAAATTGTGGCTGCTCACGGATACGCCGTATAGCTTCCAATCCATCCATTATAGGCATTTGAATGTCCATCACAATTAAGTCGGGATGTTGGAGATGAAGTTGGTCAATGGCTTGTTGTCCATTGTTGGCGATCGCCAGACGATATCCTCGACTTTCAAGATAGCCGGACATTGTGTCGATGTTGGCTTGATGATCTTCTGCCAGCAAAATCACAGGATGATCCAAAGTGGGTTTCGCTACTATATCCATCACGGGCAAATCACCATAGACGTGCTTGGGCAATGAAGCTATTACCTTGTTTATAGGAATATGATCGCTAGTTATATAGGGAATACGAAGAGTAAAACAACTTCCTTGTCTGACTTGACTGGTGACACAGACCGTTCCGCCATGTAAGGCAGCAATTCGTTTTACCAGTGCCAAACCTAGACCTGTACCGTTGTACTGGCGATTAAGGTTGCTGTCTAGTTGTATAAAAGGTTGAAATAGCTTGCTGATGTCTTGAGGGAGGATACCGATGCCGGTGTCAGTGATTGAGAAGCAGATGTGAGGGGATTGGGGATTGGGGACAGAGGGAGATAAGGAAAACCTACCCTTTGGAAACGGTGAAGCGGTAATGCCCCCCTGCCCCTCTACCCCTTCGAGCCAAACCTTAAGCGTCACCGTTCCTCCATTTGGGGTGAACTTGACGGCGTTGCTCAGTAGGTTAATGAGTCCCTGACGCAAACGGAGATCGTCTCCTTGGATACTGCCAAGATGATCAGGAATCTCAGTCATGAGGCGAATATTTTTTTTCCATGCCATCTGTTTGATCAAGGCCAAACTGTCATGACAAAGGTTTTTAATCGCCACGTCACTCAGTTGTAGTTCCAGTTTGCCTGATTCAATTTTGGATAAGTCGAGGATGTCATTGATTAGTTCTAGGAGGTGTCTACCACTGCGTTCGATGGTGGCGATCGCTTTTGCTTGCTGTTCATTAATCGCACCGAACACATTTTCCTGAAACCCCTCAGACATACCTAAAATTGCATTGAGTGGTGTTCGCAATTCATGGCTCATATTAGCTAAAAATTCATCTTTGAGGCGAGTGGCGCGGGCCAGTTCGGTGTTGGCATTGGCTAATTGCTCATTTGTCTGCCTCAGTTGTGCTTCTGCGTGTTTGCGCTCGGTGATATCTTCATAAGACCCTAAGATGCCAATCACCTCACCTGTGCTGTTAGTCAGGGGAACTTTGCTTGTCCTTACCCATATATACGAGCCATCCTGGTGTCCCATTGGTTCTTCATAACCGAGTTTGGAAGTTCCCGTAGCGATCACAGTTTTATCGTCTGCACGATAATTATCTGCTTGTTTTTTCCAAGGTAAGTCAAAGTCGGTCTTGCCGATAATCGCATCAGGATGTGATAGTTGGGCATCGCTGGCAAATGCGGGATTACAACCTACATAGGTTAACTGACAATCTTTCCAAAAGACACGTTGGGGAATGGTATCTAGTACCAATTGCAGCATTTTGCGTGATTCATGCAATTCTTGTTCAGCTTGCTTGCGATTACTGATGTCAGTGACCCGCACTAAATTCATGGTGTGACCAGCGATAGAAATGGGCTTGGCAGCAATGTTTCCCCAAAAAAAATTGCCTTGACGAGTCACATATTCAATTTCTCGACTCCAAAACCCCTCAGTCTCAATTTGTGCAACGATGGCAACCATCTCATCTGGAGAGAACTGACGACGCTGGAGTGAATGCCCTTCAATCCCTAGTAGTTCTGCTTTGTTATCAGCTTCAAATAATTCTACTGCTCGTCGATTACAATCCTGAGTGATTAGTGATACGGGATCAACCAGAAACAAAGCATCGGCAGATTCGTTGAAAATTACCTCCCGCAAATCCCTGTTACGGATCAGTTCTTGTTCAGCTTGTTTGCGCTCGGTAATATCTAAGATAATGCCGATTAACTGTAATGGCTGACGATCATCATCAAGTATGACTTCGCCTCGTGAAAATAAATAACGTAAACTTTGATCTGGGCGATAAAAACGATACTCTAGCTCATAACATAGCCCCAGGGCGATCGCTTCTTCTACTACAAGGTCGCGATGCGCACGATCATCTGGATGTATACCCTGGAGCATCTCGTCATAGCTGGGCATACCAGACTCAGGATTACGCCCAAAAATGTAAAAGACTTCTTCTGACCAGATTACTTCTTGGGTTTGCAAATTCATCTCCCAACTACCTAAATGAGCAATCCTTTGGGCAGCAGCGAGGTTAGCTGCATTTTTGCTGAGTTGGGCTTCAATCTGTTTTTGTTGGGTAATATTTTGGGTAATACCAACACCGCCAATTATCTCTCCTGCTGAATTGCATAAGGGCTTAACCGATAGAGATACAGGAAAACGCGAGCCGTCTTTACGAATAAACGTCCACTCATCCTGACTGCTACCTAACTGATTTTTGAGGATCAATTCGCCACCAGGGGCAATTTCCCTGCCCAGTTCTTGTGAGAGTGCTTGTGCTTGTGCCTTGAGTTCCTCCGGGTCGTGAAAGATGAGTGGAGTTACTTGACCCACCACTTCCTCGGCTGTATAACCCAACATTTTCTGGGCAGCAGTGTTAAAGGTTTGAATTATACCTTCAGAGTTGGTAGAAATGATCGCATAATCGGTGCATTCTAGGATGGCTTGTTGCAGATTGATCAGGTCAAAAAACTGAGCTTCTGCCTGCTTACGAGTGGTAATATCTGTTTCTAAACCACTCATCCGTGTGACGTTGCCTGCTTCATCCCACAGTGCTTGACCCCGGTCTAATACCCACAGGTAAGAACCATCTTTGCATTGCGCTCGATATTCTTCTTGGAAAAATAGAGTTTTGTGGGCAAAATAGTCAGCCACCGCCATCATCACGCGATCGCGATCATCTGGATGTATGCGGCTGAACCATTCTTCTAAGCCGGAGCTAATTTCATCCTCCATGAAGCCCCGCATTTGTTTCCAGCGTGCCGAGAAAAACACCTGATTAGTTTTGACATTCCAGTCCCAAATCCCGTCATTGCTGCCGCGTAGTGCTAAATGCCAGCGTTCTTGACTTTCTCGGAGAGTTTTCTCGGTGCGTTTGCGTTCTCTCAGTTGTGTATGCGCTATCTCGTAAGCACTTGCTTGTTGAATGGCGATCGCTATTTGTAATGCTAGTTGATCTAATAATTCTAGTTCTACTGATTGCCACTGACGTGGTGCAGTACATTGGTGAGCAATTAATAATCCCCATAAGCGATTTCTCACCACAATTGGCACGACTAAATTAGCTTTGACTTCAAATTGTTCTAGCAGATGCACATGACAGTCTGTTAAGTCAGCTTGATCAATATGATTGATTGCCCGTGTTTTTCCTAGGCGATATTCTGCTCTCGTTCCCTGTTGAAAATAGGTATCCTGAATCTGTTTCCCCAAACTTACCGTCCAACCTGGCAGCACTGACTCTGCCACTACAGTACCGCTCATATCTGAGTCAAATTGATAAACTACTACCCTATCTGTCTGTAAAAACTGGCGCACTTCTTTTGCTGTAACAGCTAAAATCTCTTTTAAATTCCGTGATTGAAGAATCCGTAAAGCGATCGCACTAATAAGTTGTTTTTGTTCCCGACTTTGTTCTAATTGCCAATGCAGATGCCTCTGTTCCACTGCATCATGAATTGCCTTTTGTAGAGTTGCCGATGTGAGTTTGCCTTTGACTAAATAATCTTGTGCGCCGCTTTTCATCGCCCGAACTGCGATCGCTGCATTATCCTCTTCTGTCAACAGGATAATCGCAGATTGTGTATTACTCACAAGTTTCCTAAATTCTTCCAAAAACTCCAGTCCATTTCCATCGGGCAACCTAAAATTTAGCAAAATAATATCTGATATCCCCTGCTGACACCATGCCATTGCCTGTGTTGCCGTTTCAAATTCCCAAATACGATAGTTATATAGGCTATCCTCCTGCAAAAACTGACGAAATATTACCCGCTCTTCGATGCAATTATCAATCAACAGGATGGTTAGGCAGGAGGGATGACTCATAACTAGGTTGTAATATTCCTCCCAACTAGACATACTAGTTGGTGAAATGTTAATAGTGTGTTTACTCTTGGTGCTGTTTTACAAAATCCCCTACTAGAGTTGAGTCTGTAGTTGTGGATTTTTGAGTTGCTGTTATCCACTTACAGATAAAAGCGCAAACATCAACTATCTTAGCCTGCATCCTATAAAATGTTTAATTGTTCTCACTACCAAGGTTAATGCTGTCTTCGTTTCCCTTGTTCTATGCCAAAAAAATATTAATAATTCCATTTTATGTGCAGTGGTTCACTACGATTTCAGCAATTTTGTTACTATTGATTAATAAATATAACTAGTCAAGTGTCGTAAAAATAGATAATCAGCAAATACCTAAATATTTTTATATCTAATGAGAGATTGTTTTCTGTTTTTAAATGTGAATAATCCCAAGTCTTTAGATAACACAGGAAAACAGGCTGGGAAATTTAATACAAATATATTTAAATAATTTGAGGATGAGCGAACATCGTTTGAGCAAAATTGTGATTGAACGTCCTCGGCATGGGATGAGAATTAGCCTCAAAAAGCTGACAGGCTTCAAAAAGCAATTACACAAACTGACTGAGGAAGCGAGTCAAGATGGATTGTTGAATCCCTACCTGATTAAAGCAACAAACAGAACTAAATATCTTTCAGATCATCTCGGCCCTCTACGTCGGTTTTTGCGATCGCAAGTCGGACAACCGTGGAATGATGTTTACAGCGAACTGTGTAAAAAATTAGATCCCAACACAATGACAGGACAACACGTTCTGGCTCATGTGTGGGACTATGTTGAACGTCATGTAGAAATAATTGATGGTAGTCTTTACAGCCAGCCTTATCGGGGCTACCGCATTCAGTTAAATGTCAGCCATTACGATCACTTCTATATTCATCCTCAAACTGGCATTCTCTGTGCAGCCGATAAATTGCCTCGCAAGCGAAAACGAAGGCAGAGTTGACGTTCTCACCGCACTTTTAGGGCGGTGATTCTAAAAATCACTTTTTAGGCTTTCTCTTTCATCGACACGCCTTAAAATCAACTATCCATTACTGGCAATGCTTAAACCAATTAACCGTTCAACAGAACCAATTAACGAGCTTAACTTAGTTGACCCCAGAGGGCTACATCTCCAGAGACTTACTAGGATACTAAACCTAGCGTTTTCGTGCGCCCCACGATACGTTTATGGACAAAAATATTTTTTTTCTGGTTGATGCTACTTTTTTAATTTCACTAGCTATTTTTATACTCGTATTCGCCACCGAGTTGTCTTTATTGTTTCCCGACCCGTCGTGTTTCACTCATTTGAGTCGTCCTGTATCGGCGGATATTCTACCTGAGACAATTTAACTCTATCACAAAAAGCCGTCCTAGAAGGACGGGGCTTTAGACCCATATTTTCGGTAAAGAAAATTTCATCATTGTTGATAGTGCTGAATACTCTTCTTACTCAGCACGCATCACTTTTTACTGTGAAAATAATTGTGCGTTTAATGCTTTTGTGATGCGATCGCTAGAAAATTCTAAGTGGGCTAAAGTATAAGTATCCAGTTTTTCCCCAAATTGTTTTACCTGGGTATTAATGGCATTTTGCAGTTGGCGTAATTCATACCAAGCCAGTGTCCTGCCATCTTCAGGTACATCATATTGATGTAAGACCATTTCTAGCAAAATATTCAGATGTTCTTGTTGCAAGGAACGCCGGATGCTCGAAATTGCCTGCGGTTTCCCAGAAGCTAAAACTTCTGTCCAAATGCCTTGTTGCAAGGTATCGAATAATTCCGGGATGGAAAGTGCTTGCCCAACTAGGGTTTTTAATTCTAGATCCCGTAAACGATTGAGACGTTCACCGTCAAATAGCGATCGCAATATTGCCCTTTGATAACTTAAAATACTTTCATGAATGGGATAGTCAAGGCGGTTATTGGGCGCAAAGCTTCCCCAGTGTTGCCAGCGTGATGGTGCTAGCTGATTTAGCAACTGTGGCGAGAAACTAAAAGCATCCTCAGCAAACACATACTCTTGTAACTTTGCCAATGCTTGACGTTGTCTCAGCAATGGAACTGGTACAAATGCCCAAGAACTATCATCATTAGCATGAACACGGCGAAACGATTCCCCCCCAATATATTGAGAAAGTAAGTTGGCGTTACGAAAATAATATTTCAAGACTCGATTAAATAAGACGCGCAGATTACTATAGCTTTCTCCCCGTGGTAAATAATGCTCATCCAAGCGTTGCCACATCACACGGGCATTATCCATTTGCCACTGGGAATAAACTAGTACATCACTACTCATATCCCAAACATTGGCTAGAGGATTGATATCCCAGATATCTTCATCAGTTGCATAAGATAACTCTGGTTGCGGTGATGCCAAGGCAATCTGCTGCAAAAAGCTCTTTTCCGCTTCTGGATGGATCATCTCACCAACGGCGTGAGGACTGTTTTTATATCCATATTCAATTGCCCATTCATCGTAAGGGCCAATCACACTGGGGAAATATTCACCTTGCTGGACTCCCTGGGGTGCGATGTTCACCGGTAGATAGTCCATCACCGAACCAACTAAACCTTTAGTATGGGTGATTTCAGTGTTATTTAATTCTTCCGGCGTTAACATAGTGCTGCCGTGGAAGTTGTGACGCAAACCGAGAGTGTGTCCGACTTCATGGGCGATGAGATAACGCAAATATTGATGTACATACTCCTGCATCGCCTCACTACTCGGTTGAGTATTTTGCAACAGCGATAACGCCAATGCCCCCATAGCAGCTTGCTCTGAAGTATGTTGGCTATAGCAAGATTCCGATGAATTGGGTAGAGGTGTAGGGGAATACACCTGCTTAATATATTTCTCCTGCCTTGTCTGCGAAACGCTACGCGAACTGCCTCCTGCCTCTTGACATAGGTTACTTTCCTCCATCAGTGCGCGATATTCTTGCTGAACCGATCGCACCATGTTGGCATCGATGATAATATCTGCATCTAAGATTTCGCCGGTGAGGGGGTTAATTCGTACTGGCCCTTTGGCAAAACCTGCATCTAGAGAATTAAACCAGCGAATAGTGTTGTAGCGAACATCCCCTGGTTGCCAGTCAGCATCATCTGGCATTTGTTGGACTGCGATCGCATTTTCAAATCCTGCTTTGGCAAATGCTTTGTTCCACATCAGCACACCTTCACTAATCGCCTCACGATACTGCAGCGGTACAGCATTCTCAATCCAAAACACAATTTGCTGTTTGGGTGGTGATAAAGGTGTGTTGGGATCGGATGCTTCGAGATGCCAACGGTTGATATAACGTACAAAGGGTTCTTGGCTGTGATTGTTCGAGAAGTCTTGGAAGGCAGTAATAAAATATCCCACTCGGTCATCAGCTAACCTGGGAATATAGCCGTTGTGTTCTTGAAGTTGAGAAAAACTGTAGTGTACCTTCAAGGTAAGGGAGCGACTATCGGGTAAAGTGACTAAATCTGCTCCTTCTGGCGATGAAAAACCATATATTGCATCAATTTCTACATTTTCTGGGAAGCTTTTGACATCACCAAAATAAGATTTGCTCCTTTCTAGCCGATAATCAGCCCGTAAAGAGTATTTCAAGAGGGGAGTTAATCCAGGAAAATCCTGCATGAGCAGATCGTCCAGATTAATCAGAATATTTTTACTACGCGGATCAATACTTGCTATTTCTAGTGAATAAAGAACTGAGTCGCTAAATGAGCGAGCTAGCGATCGCTGTTCTGCTTCACTTGATTCTGTACGGAATTTAACATTACGCACGACAAAGTGCAAATTATTGTTAACTCGGCAAAAATAAAACAGGTAATCAGCAAGCGGTAATCCGCTATAAATCCCCGCCTCACCAATACCTGATTCTAATGTCACTGTAACTAAATAATTTTTATTTAGTTGCTCTGGCTGAATTTCTAAGTAAATTTCCCCTGAATTCTCCCGACTATAAAGTGTGAATAGTCCCTCTAATTTGTTTGTTCCTTTAAATAGCTCTCGAAATTGCCAAAAATCTTCTTTTCTACTCTCCCCAAGATTATTGTCAGCAATTGCTAATTTTTCCTCTATCGAGACTGCGGTTAATTGCTGAACATCAGGATTTGCAAGCTGGGCGGCTCTGGCATAATTAGTATTTTGTAATAAGTTATACAATAAAAAAGCCAAGATTACTACTTTAGTTATCCAGTATTTCATTCTTTAGTTTTTTGCCTGAAGCGATTCTCTTGTTGAGGACAAAATCGATAGCTATTCCGTGATTTTTAATTTATAAAATAAAATTCAATATTTAGCAATATTTACTTCTTCAGACAGATACTTTATTTAACTAAAGATAGATGTTTTTACTTCAGGTAGATTTTAAAGATCCGGTATAAATTATATGTAGCGAATTATAACGTAACTAAGCGAGTGTATAAGTTATCGCCTTTTCAAACACGAAACACAAAGTTTTTATTAAATTTCTACATTTAAAAATAAAATTCAACATTAGGCATATCCAGAAATGAAATATATGTTATCCGGAAACATCAGAGAGACGTAGCATTGCTACGCCTCTACATTCTTCTTCGGAGATGTCTAGTATTCATCGTGAGTGTGATTAGATTGTATTGATGTAAGATCCCTCCTTTGTATCGATGAACATTGATTGAAATTGGTGATTATGTGTCTTCTTTAAAACTGGCATTTCTTGCCAGCATTGTCGGCAGAAAAAATAGACTTCATGACTACGGATATGCCGTAAAAGTCTGTGAGAGCAACAGGGACAAGTATTCATTATTTTTTGAGTTTATAAAAATGTAATTTCAAAACAAAATCTATAGTTATGTAACTAATAAATTTGTTACATAACTGTTTTAATAATTAGGTTTTTCATAAGTAATATCTTCAGTAAAAACACCTAAAATTGGTATTAAGTTATATTAAAGAAATCCTTTACAAGTAGACTCGCTTACATGAATACCGCTTAATTGAATTTGGGGATCAATATTTAGAGGATTGAGATCAGAAAAAACCTCAAGTATTCAATTGAGAACCCTAGAAGATAAATATTGTAGATGAGTATTATTGCGTAGTTTGTGACAGTCTAATCAGGCAGTTTATCTGAAAAAATCGCGCTGCCAAGTATGAACATAGTTACCACCCACGAGAGTGGCTAAAGATTCTTTGTTGTTTCCTTAGTTTCCCCTGCACCCCTTGCACCCCCTGCTTCTTCCGACTCCCCATTCGCTAAAATGCAGCGATCGCACCAAAATATGGATCGCATTCTGAAGTATCTTAATTCTGAGGCATGAGTCAAAAATTCAGAAACTGCAATATCAATGTGTCAACTGCTGGGAATGAATTGCAATGTGCCAACCGATATCTGCTTTTCCTTTGAAGGGTTTTCCGCACGGGGAGGAAGAACAGATCATCATAGTGATGGTTGGGGGATTGCCTTCTTTGAAGGTAAAGGATGTCGAATATTTTTAGATGCTAAACCCTCTATCAATTCTGCGATCGCAGAATTGGTGAGGCGTTATCCCATCCACTCTACCCATGTGATCGCTCATATTCGTAAGGCTACCCAAGGGGAAGTCGCCTTACAAAATTGTCATCCGTTTCGCCGGGAACTCTGGGGACGGTATTGGGTATTTGCTCATAACGGCAATTTGCCAGATTTTGATCCAGAACATCAAGGTTTTTATCAAGCCGTGGGTAATACTGATAGTGAAAAAGCCTTTTGCTTAATTCTAGAAACCCTGAGACAAAGCTTTCCTCAAGGTAAACCTCCTTTAGAGCAAATATATTCTGTACTGCAAAAAGTTACAGAAAAATTAGCTAATATAGGTATTTTTAATTACTTATTCTCTGATGGAGAACATTTTTTTACGCACTGTTCAACTAAACTTAGCTATATAGTCCGTCAAGCACCCTTTGCGGCGGCTCACTTGATAGACCAAGATATGACTGTAGATTTTAGGGAATTGACCACATTTAGCGATCGCGTTGCCGTCATCGCTACTACCCCCCTCACAGATAATGAGGTTTGGACACCAATCAAACCGGGAGAATTGTTAGTATTTCAAGATGGATTGCCATTGCCACATTTCTAGCATTAGTCAAAAGTCAAAAGAATTGTATTCCGGGCTTTTGCGCTATATAACCTTGATAAGCTAATCGTCATTTAAATTGCACCATTTTCATAATCATCAAAGCTGCAAACCCTCGCCCTTGCTCCCTGCTCCCTGCCCCCTGCGGCCTCAATGCTTACTCCAGGAGATTGTCGAACGGAGAACCCGCATTAAAAATTTGGCATAATTAATGGCTGGAGATGGGAAAACTCTTGCTAGTAGCTAATCTTAACTTTCATTACATCACTTATTAACCATCTACTGGATGCAGACAATCTGCTTCTATGTCATTCTATAGAAGGAGAGTTAATTCGGTGAGCATCTTTGTTTTTAGTATTGACAGGTTTTTCCCTTTTGGTCTTGACAGGTTTTTCTCCGAAATTTAAATCTCTACACAGTAATAATTTTGGAGATCATCGATGTCAATTTATGTAGGCAACCTCTCTTACGAAGTTACCCAAGATACCTTGAGTGCTGTTTTTGCAGAATATGGTACTGTAAAGCGGGTTCAAGTACCCACTGACCGTGAAACAGGCCGTCCACGCGGTTTTGCTTTTGTGGAAATGGGAACTGAAGCTGAAGAAACAGCTGCCATTGAAGCCCTTGACGGTGCTGAATGGATGGGTCGTGACCTCAAAGTCAACAAAGCCAAGCCCAAAGAAGACAGAGGTTCATTTGGTGGTGGAAATCGTGGGGGAGGATATGGTGGAGGTGGCGGTGGACGTAACCGCTACTAAATTTTGAAAGCTGAAATTTTTCTAGCGAATTTTCAGGTTATATCAAAAGTCTGAATTGTTTTGCACTTTAGCCAACGGGACGGCTTACCATGATAAGCCATTAATTAAGCCAATTTAGGAGGAGGGATAATGACCCAAATAGTGGTAGGCGATAATGAACACATTGAATCAGCCTTACGTCGATTTAAGCGAGAAGTCTCCAAGGCGGGGATTTTTCAAGATATGAGGAAGCACCGTCACTTTGAAACGCCTATTGAAAAGTCCAAGCGCAAGAAAATTGCCTTGCACAAGCAGAGTAAAAGACGTTTCCGCTCTTAAGCAGTGATATAAATATCAAAAAACCCTCATAATTTTTTATGAGGGTTTTTTTATGAACGTCTAGTCCGTTAGAAGTCAATAGGTCTACCACTTCTTCTAGGATACAAGGCGATCGCTTGACCCTACCAATTTTAGATTTTGCGGAAAGTTCTGTAGGCGGGTTTCCCAACCTAGGAAACTTTTCAAGACGGATTTTGGATTTTAGACTGGTTTTTCGGCTCAAGCCCCGTCTCTTTGTGGGCAAAATAAATCTAAAAGACGCTCTCTACGTTTGCGGAGCGTGTCTTAGACAGACGCTGCGCTATGCAAATTTAAAATCTAAAATTGTTTGACTTTGAAGACAGTCGCGACTCATTTCTATTTTTTTATAGGACGAGCATCAGACTTTTGCCCACCTGTTATGGTGCGCTGTGCCGATTTTTTAGCTGTAGAGCGAACCGGACGTTTACTACCTTGAGGTCTGTGCTTGCGTTCATCTAGAATTGGTTCGGTCTTGGTGGGGGAATTTGCTCCCAAGCCAGCAACCACTCCAACAGGTAATCGCTGTTCAATTAGTTTCTCGATATCTGCCAACAACTGATATTCATCGACACATACCAGCGATACAGCTTCACCTGATGCACCAGCACGACCAGTACGACCAATGCGATGAACGTAATCTTCTGGTACATTGGGCAGATCGAAATTGACCACATGGGGTAGTTCGCTGATGTCCAGACCTCGTGCGGCAATGTCCGTTGCTACCAATACCTGTAAAGTGCCGTCTTTGAACTTCGCCAGAGCGTGGGTACGCGCCGACTGGCTCTTATTACCGTGAATCGCTAGTGCTTGAATACGCTCCTGGCTTAACTCCTTAACCAGACGATCAGCACCATACTTAGTACGAGTGAAAACCAGCACTTGATACCAGTTGTCTTGCCGAATCAGGTGCGCTAGTAATTGACGTTTCCTGTCACGCTCTACTTTGTAAATTTTCTGTGCCACTGTGTCGGCGGTAACGTTGCGGCGTGCTACCTCGATCATCTTCGGTTGATTAAGTAGCCCGGTGGCGAGCGCCTTGATTTTTTCCGAGAAGGTGGCGAAGAATAGCAAGTTTTGTCGCTGTTTGGGCAGCAGCGAGAGAATGCGCCGGATATCACGAATAAAACCCATGTCCAACATCCGGTCTGCTTCATCCAGCACCAATATCTCAATATGTGACAGATTTATCGTACCTTGCTGCACATGATCTAGTAGTCGTCCTGGTGTAGAAACGAGAATATCCACACGACCTTTCAAAAGCCGTTTTTGCGGATTAATGCTGACCCCGCCAAACATGGCCATCGTCTGCAAATTTAGGTACTTGCCGTACTCACGCACGCTTAACTCTACCTGTGCGGCAAGTTCACGAGTCGGGGTGAGAATCAACGCCCGGATCGGTGAGTGTGCATTAGATATATGATTGACGCTACTGTCGGCAGACAATCGATGCAGAAGCGGCAGCGTGAAGCTGGCAGTCTTTCCAGTCCCCGTTTGTGCGCCAGCTAGCAAATCACGCCCCGACAAGACGGCAGGAATAGCCTGTGTCTGGATTGGCGTGGGTTTGGTGTAACCCCGTTCGGTGACGGCACGGATAATTTCTTTGGACAAGCCGAGATGAGAAAAAGACATAAAACTCCAGAATTAACATCGGCCTGTCGCCAGTGGCGGCATCAGTTTGAGGCGGACGGATGATTTGCAAGGCTAGATGGGCGGTAAACGCCAAGACTGAAAGCGAATGCCGCAATTCTGCATTTTAACAGAGTATAGTTCGTTGTGTCGTGATGTTTTCAGACTTTAATATTTACCAAAAAACCTTTAAACTTCTCTGTTCTGGGGAGGTTTTCGAGTATTTGCGCGATGGCGTAACCGCCCAGCGTAGCTGATCGCCCATACTAAAAGACGGTACGGTTAAAGTAACTGGTGCAAGAAATTGGTCTTGGGAGACGCGATGAATCGCTGCTGTGACATCTCCTACACTGACGCTTTCCTTCGGAACGCTCCGCGAACGCATACAGTGTAGGCTTCCAAGACAATCCGGCTATCGCTTAGGAGGCTCTTGGCTTTAAGAACGGAATGCCCTACCGCCCTCTCTTACAAAGTTGGGCGGGACGGAAACCGACACCGCCCACTTTGCGCTATTTTTTATATTGATTGCAGCGTTATGATCACGATCAAGATTACACCCACAATTAGGGCAATCGTGCCAGCGTTCATGCAGTTTTTTAGGAACTTTCACCCCACAATTAGAACAATCTTGGGATGTGTTCTTGGGATTAACAGGTATTACCAACAAACCAGCATTTTCGGCTTTGTTTGTCAGTATTGATAAAAAGTTGCCCCAACCAGCATCATGTACAGATTTAGAAAGTCTAGACTTTGAAAGTCCTTTGATGTTTAAATCTTCATGTGCAATTAGGTCATATTTTTTCAGTAAGTTGTTAGCAGTTTTAAAGTGGAAGTCTTTACGCTTGTCAGCAACTTTTTTATGCTGTCTACCCAATTGTTTAACAGCTTCTTGTCTACGGTTACTACCTTTTTTACGTCGTGAAACACGCTTTTGGATAACTCTCAAACGTTTTTGAGCTTTGCGATAGTGTTGAGGAATAGCTACTGTTTCACCATCAGCAGTTGTCAAAAACTCTTTTAATCCCATGTCAATACCAGTTATGGATTCTGGGTTAAAGTCAGGTTTAATTGTAGGGACTGTAGTATCTTCCAAGCTGAGGGTCACATAATAACCATCAGCTTTTTTAGTTACAGAAGCGGTTTTGATTTTAAAGCCATCTGGGATAGGTCGATGAACAATAACTTTCACATCCCCTATCTTTGACAACGTAATTTTGTTGTTAACAAAATGATGTTGCTTAAATTGGGCGTAAGTAAAAGTCTGATATTGACCTTTACCTTTGAATCTAGGTCTACCAGCCTTCTTGCCATTAACGTCACCCTTTAACCATCTGTCAAAAGCTAATTCAACTCTTTTAGGGACTTCCTGTAACACTTGAGAGTGAATCTCTTTGTACCAAGGTCTATCCATTTTTAGTTGGACTAACGAAGCTTTTTGACTGTAATAGTTAGGCTTATCCTTTAGTTCAGGTATATGGCAAATTAATGGGCATCTATCAATAGGACAGCGATTCATTTCATACCAATCAAACCTTTGAGCCAGCAAATAGTTGTACTGACAACGCAACATTTCTAGAGTTTTATCTATTCTCTCTGCTTGTTGTTTAGTTGGCTTGATTTTGTACTGATATGATATCTTCATTGCCTTATCCTTAGTTTCGACCTATTTATATATTAGCATAAATGTAACGACGTTGTACTGGCATTTATGAAAAATAAAACATTGAATTTAAGGATATCCGAGCGCAGATTGAATAAACTACGGTTATATGCGAGTCAGAATGATAAAACTATGACTCATATAATTGAAGACTTTATAGACTCGCTCAAAGTTAAAAATGGTGATTCCGACGCGGGAGTACCCGCTAACGCTTCGCTATCATCGACCCCACTCCCTAATCAACCTAGCGGTTGATAGTGGTCGGAGGTCAATTCGTCATCACCCCGCCATTCATCCCACGCTGCACTTTCCTGCGGAACGCTAACGCGAACGTGTCAGACGTGGGGCTTCTGTCGGTTAAAGCTAAAATATACTTATAATTCAAAATGGACTTCTGGGACGATGAACGGGCATGAGAATAATCTCTCGCATGAGCATGGTTTGATTCAGGCAATACATACATCTGTCAAAGGTAGAGCCAGATTCAAGGTGAAAGGACTGCATCTTTCCGAATTTATGGGAAAATACATTGAGTCTCGGCTATTAGAAGAGAAAAACATTGACCAAGTACGTGCTAACCATTTAACAGGCAATGTACTGGTAATTTTTAGTCCTGATTTTAGGCATAGCGCGATCGCTTCCCGACTCCAAGATATTGTTTTAGATTATAGAAAATTCCCTAAAAATCTATCGATAACGACAGTTGCAGCACCAATACAGTTGGCAACTATGCCGATGCAGCCACGATTAGACAAACTCAACAGTCAACTGATTATCGGATCTGCGGCTGCTACCACCCTAGTTTTAAGCAGTGGAATCTTATACAAAAATGGTTTAGATGAAAGCATTTTGCTAGGGCTGCAAAACCTGCATAATCCCCTGCTGGATAACATGATGAAGGGGATAACTATGTTGGGTGAGCCAGTCATTTTTCTGTCAATTTGTTCAGCACTAGGAATTAATCTCTGGCAGAATCAACGCCGCAGAGAAGCAACTACTTTGGCTATAGCAACAGTAGGTGCAGTGGGTTTAAATGTGCTGTTCAAAGAAATTTTTAGAAGGGCGCGTCCCACACTTTGGAATTATATTGTCAATGCAGTTCACTATAGTTTTCCTAGTGGTCATGCAATGGTTTCGACAGCAATTTATGGCTGCATTGGCTACATTTTAGCGAAGCAATTTCCCCAATGGCGCAAGCAGATTTTAGGTTCAACCACAGTGATAATTTTGGCAGTAGGTTTTAGTAGACTCTATTTGGGAGTACATTGGCCTACTGATGTTTTAGCTGGATATGCCGCAGGTTTATTGTGGTTAATTTTCTGTATTCTTTATTTAGAATGGCAGCCAAATTACCGCTTTTCAAGTAGTTTTTAATGTTGATGAGGGGTGTAGGGGTATTAAGAGGATGTTTTAAAAGTTTTAGTCCTACTAAAATTTTAAATACAGGTAACTGATATTAGCAACAAAGGCACGAGGAAAGGTTCGATGAATACTGTTGTGCTTAATCTAGAACCGATTGCTCATTTAACTGATGAGCAATTTTATCAATTGTGTATTGCCAATAGCGATTTAAGCCTGGAAATGAATGCAGCCGGAGAATTAATAATTATGCCCCCAGTCGGAGGAGAAAGCGGAAATCAAGAAGCAGACCTAATTACAGACTTGAACAATTGGAATCGTCAAACTAAATTAGGTAAAGTTTTTAGTTCTTCGACTATCTTTATACTTCCAAATGGTGCAAAACGTTCCCCTGATGCGGCTTGGGTAAAGCTAGAACGCTGGGAAGCTTTAACACTAGAACAGCGAAAAAAATTTCCGCCACTTGTACCCGATTTTGCCATTGAACTGCGTTCCGAGACAGACCGGCTTGCACCTATCCAAGCGAAAATGCAGGAATACATAGAAAATGGTTTGCGTTTGGGTTGGCTAATTAATCCTCAAGATCAGCAAGTGGAAATTTACCGACTTTTGAAAGCTGTAGAAGTTATTCAAATGCCAGCGATTATTTTTGGAGAAGATATATTACCTGGATTTGAGTTGCAAGTATAGGTAGGCGATAAGTCTGACAAGAAATAACACGATTTGCTGACAAGCTCAGAGGCTTCAGTCCCTCGTTGTAGCTCACGGCAGTTTTAACTGCTTTGACTAAGTAATGAGTAATAAGTAATGGGTATTTACTTATTACTCATTACTCATTACTCATTACTCATTACTCATTACTCATTACTCTTCAAGAATCTCAGTCACTTTTAGTGCTGAGAGTGTCAAGGTATGGCTTTTACGAATTAGGAATTTTCCCCGCCAAAGTAGCAACCACAGATAACAACTGTGGGGGTTCAACAGGTTTAGCAAGGTGGATTTGGAATCCTGCTGCTACAGCTTTTTCATACTCCTCATTTCCAGCATAGGCGGTGAGGGCGGCGGCGGGAATGTTTCTGGTGGCTTCGTCACTTAACTGTCTCACCCGACGAATTAGTACATAACCATCCTCCTTTGGTAGACCGATGTCAGATAGAAGCACGTCATAACTACCAGGGTTGTCTCTCAGCTTTGATAGTGCCTCCCTTGTTGATGCAGCTTCTGTGATTTGTGCGCCGTAATCCTCCAGCACTATTTTAAATAACAGGCGTATATCTGCTTCGTCATCTACCACCAGTACCCGCACACCTTCCAGGGATGGAATGTCATCAGTAGAGGGCTGGGATGGCAAACTTTCTAAATCATCTGTAGAGACGTTGCGTTGTAACGTCTCTACTTGTGACATCGGCAGAAATATCTCTGGCTGGGTAAGTTGCAGAGGTAGCTTGACTGTAAAAGTTGCCCCTTGATCTTCACCTGGACTTGCCACTTCAATTATACCGCCGTGGAGTTCTACTAAATGGCGGACAATGGACAGTCCTAGTCCCAATCCAGGATTTGAACGGGTTCTGCTACCATCAGCTTGACGGAATCGTTCAAAAATATAAGGGAGAAAGTCAGCAGGGATACCTTTACCTGTATCACTAACTTGAATCTCGGCATAAAGATCACTGTAATCTAGGGTGACGTCAATTCTGCCGCCTAGAGGAGTGAATTTAATGGCATTAGAAAGTAAATTCCACATCACCTGCTGTAAGCGAGTCGGATCGCCTACTATATTTCTGGGTGTAGAATCTAGCCTGGAGACAATTTGAATGTTTCTAGCTTCGGCGGAGAGACGGACAACCTCGATCGCAGATTCAATGATTGGTACAATTTGAATCGACTCGGCATCTAGACGCAGCCTACCGGAACTAATGCGGGAGATGTCTAGGAGATCCGTAATCAGATTGGCTTGAGCCTGTGCGCTGCGCTCAATGGCTTCCAACCCTTGGTTAATGGTGGTTTCGTCGAGCTGATGCTTTTGCAATAACTGCGCCCAACCCAGCAAAGAATTGAGTGGGTTTCGCAGTTCGTGGGAGAGAATTGATAAAAACTCATCTTTGGCGCGGTTGGCTGCTTCAGCTATATTGCGGGCTGATTGTTCTTGAACCAACAGTTGAGCGCGTTCTGCCTCCAATTCCTTGCGGTTGGTGATGTCCTCAATCAAGAGGAGTATCATTTCTCTATTGTCTTCTGTGGTCATCCTCCGAGCATTAAACCGCATGATTTTTTGTCCGATATGCTCAAAGTTACACTCAACTTCAAGACCTTGAGCCTGGGATTGCTGGGGGAGAATATCTTCTAGGAGCGATCGCAACAAGGGAATATTCCACTGTCCATTCCCAAGTTCATATATTAAGCGATTTTCTGTTTCTTCTGGTAACATTTGGAATGTTTCGTAGAAAAACTGATTGGCACTCATCACCCGTAAGTTTACATCCAGCACCAATAGAGACTCCCGCATTGTATCCACAATCGCTTGGGCATAATCTATAGATACTCTGAGCTGCTTGACACTGTCTTTAAGAGCATCAATGTCTACCAAAATGACCACAGCACCGTCAATTTTGTTGTCTATTGTCCGATATGGCCTAATTCTGAGGTCATACCAATGCCCTTCTTGGTCTTGCACTTCCTGCGTTTTATAGTTAAGAGTGCTAATTACCTCTAAAATTTTTTCCTCTAAGTCAGAGATATTTAAATTGTGCTTAATATCACTCAGTGGACGTCCTATATCCGTAGGAATTAAGTTAAATATTTTCTCTGCTCCCGGAGTAAACCGCCGAATCCCCAGATCACTCCCCAACATGAGGATAGGAATACTGATACAACTAAGGAGATTTTGTAAATCGTTGCTGATTTGAGTTGACTCGACATTCCGTCGTTGCAGTTCGGCGTTAATTGTGAAGAGTTCTTCATTAGTTGCTTGAATCTCTTCCTTGGCGGTTTCCAGTTCCTCATTAGTGCTTTGCAGTTCTTCATTACTGGAGAGAATTTCTTCGTTAGCTGCTCTCAGGTCTTGATTAGTAGCTTGCTGCTCCTCAATGATAGATTGCAGATATTCTTTAGTATTTGCTAATTCCTGCTTCAGCCGAGAATTTTCTTGCTCGTAACTAGCTTGTTTTCCGCGTCTAGATTTGACATGGCTGCTAGTAGTAGTGTTTTCTGTAGGATTACTAGCTACCTCCGGGCGCATATCTTGAAACAGCACTAAATAGTAAAATTCTGTGGTTGCAGCAGATTGAAACGGAATCACATCAATCTTCACCAGCTTCACTTGATCATCTTCTCTGATTTGTAAGCCTTCCTTACTCACGGTTAGCTTTTGGTTTTTAGCCTGGTGGACGGCGGTGCGTAGTTCTAGCCTTAATCCTTCCTTGGCCATTTTCAGCAGGTTAAAGCTGGGTCTACCAGGTGGGAGTTCTAAATAGGAACTAGTCTGCCCCCGGAACTGCAAAATCTCCAGTTCATTGTTGATAATTACCCCCACTGGAGCATATCTATTCAACACGATCCTGTCAGCTTCTTTGAGAATTTCCTGCCCATTCCAGATATCTTGTCTATTTGGGGGTAGAGGGTTCAGAGCATCTGGGGGATAATTGCTAGGCATCAGATCAATACTAAGCCGAGCTGGTGCTATTTTCCGAGAATAAATTTTGTACTTTTTGTCTACCAAAGTAAACAAGTCAGAAAACTCTCCCACGGTCTCCGAAGTGCCTAACATCAGAAAGCCTGTTGGCTGGAGACCATAGTGGAACATGGGCAGGAGTTTTTTCTGTAGAGGAGAGCTTAAATAAATTAAGACATTGCGACAAGTAATTAGATCCAACCGGGAAAATGGCGGATCGTTCATTAGGTTATGCCTAGCGAAAACACACAGTTCACGTACTGGCTTGCTAATCTGATAATTGCCATCTACCTGCACAAAGAATCGCTGTAAACGTTCTGGAGAAATATCTGCTACCTGGCTGGGTTTGTAAATGCCCGTTCTGGCTTTCTCAATTGCCACCTCATTGATATCTGTCGCAAAAATCTGGATGGGCAGATGGATTCCCTGGACTGTCAAAAACTCCATCCAGCAAATAGCAATAGAGTAGGCTTCTTCACCAGTGGAACATCCTGCTACCCAGACGCGGATGGCTGAATCTGGTTGATGTTCCTTGAGAAGAAGGGGAAATATTTTGGTTTTTAAAGCTATAAAGGTTTCGGGGTCACGGAAAAAACTAGTGACAGTAATCAACAAGTCCTGATACAACGCGGTGATTTCTGCTGGGTTATTTTGCAGATACTGAGCGTAATCTTCCAGCTTTTCCAGCTTATACAAAATCATCCGTCGGAAAATCCGCCGTTTCAGGGTGTTCTGCTTGTAGTGGGTAAAGTCAACACCTGTCGCCACCCGCAACAACCGGAATATGATCACCAACGCATCGCCGCCTTCTGGGATCTCCTCTGTGATTGGCTCTGGGGTTGGTTGTCTGACGTAGGGATGACGGCTGATTTTCCCTAATTCCTCGGCGATTTGTTGCGGGGTGAGGATAAAATCTACATGACCAGAAGCCACAGCCGTATTCGGCATACTACTGACTTGTGCCGATGATTCACACTGAGCAAAGGTAATACCGCCAGCGTCTTTGATCATTTCCAGTCCTTTTGCGCCGTCAGAATCTCCCCCCGATAAGACAACTCCAATGGCTTTGTTTCCGTAATCTTCTGCTAGGGAACAAAAGAAAGTATCCACTGTCATCGACAACCCCCGGATTTTTTGTCGGGGTGACAGTTGTAATACTCCGTGAGAAATTGTCATCACGGCATTAGGTGGAATCACATAGACATGATTTGGTTCTACAGACATCCCATCCTGTGCTTCCACAACGGGCATTTGGGTTGTCCTACCCAGAATCTCTGTCAACATACTTTTTTGATGGGGACTCAAATGCTGAATTAGCACAAATCCCATGCCCGTATCTATAGGTAAATGGCTGAGTAATTCTGTGAATGCTTGTAATCCTCCCGCAGATGCACCCATGCTGACTATTGGAAAGAGTTCATTTTGGTTAACCTCCGGCTCGTCAGAGGAATTAGATGGAAAGTTTTGAGGAGATTGCCTAGAGTTCATTATGTACAGCCGGTCGAAGTTAGGAATGTTATGTTTTTCTTTCTCAGATTTTTAATCTTCATAGCCTTACTCTAGCTAAATGTTATGACCTCATGTGTACTGGATACATAGTACATAAATACATCCACCTGTAGATAGAAAAATTTTATATCAAGCAGTCACTAAATCTTAGTGCTGCTTTAGCATCTCTGGTTCAGCCTGTTCATACTGTCCGTAGGATAAAAAATGCTTACTATTATTGGTTGTGGAAATCTGAATCGCAGTGACGACGCTGTAGGCGTAATTATTGCTCAACGCCTACAAAAATATCTAGCAAAAAATCCCCATCCCAATGTGCAGGTATATGACTGTGGAACAGCCGGGATGGAGATAATGTTTCAAGCTAGAGGTAGTAAAAAATTAGTAATTATTGATGCAAGTTCAACTGGTTCAGAAGTTGGTGCAGTGTTTCAAGTTCCTGGCGAAGAATTAACAGCCTTACCAGAACCTAGTTATAATTTGCATGATTTTCGTTGGGATCATGCTTTAGCCGTCGGTAGGAAAATCTTTCAAGATGATTTTCCTGAAGATGTGACTGTTTATTTAATTGAAGCGGCAAATCTTGATTTTGGACTAGAGTTAAGTCCTGTTGTGCAGAATGCTGCTGATTTGGTATTTGAGAAAATAATTAAAATAATTCGTAATTCGTAATACTCTACGGGTGAATCCTACGAATACGCTGCGCGTTCAAGCAGTGTTCCGTAAAGCCTGCGACATAGCTACGCTTAGGGCGCAGCCTCTCTTAGAGAAGGAAGCGCATTGCGTAGCAAAGGAAAGGAAAGGCTTGTGCTACGTAATTATTAGGGGACATTGGGCATTGGGTATTAACACTTAACTGATTTAAATCTCCCCTGCTCCCTGCCCCCTGCCCCTCTGCTCCCACTTAAGCCATATCCCGATACACAGAAAGTTCATCTACCCTCATTTCAAAAGGTACACCTTCATTTTCTGGGGGACAAACCCGAATTTTAGCACTGCTAACTATTTGATTGAGTAATTTCCCCATTGGGACAAGTTTTTGTAAAACCCGCCAGTTAGTAACTTGATCGGGGCATTCAATCACCAGCGTCATGGCGTTGGCTTGAGTTGTCACATACCATCGACAATTAGATAACAGATTTTGCAGAGTGCGATCGCACTCTTCGTAAAAGTATCTACTAATCGAATACTCTAGTTGCTGTCTCAATATAATATCAGCCGATGATGGCTGCATAGGATGATAGTCATCACCGTTAAAATGATACCTCTGCCCGCTCATTTCTGTTTACATTCCTACTTAAATTCCAATTGCCATTGCATAAAGCACATCTTTATCTGTTTCTAAGAATTGCTGGGTTTCATTATCATAAAAAGCACCAATGCCACTACATTGAATGCCTACATAATTACTCACCAGATAAATTCTTTGTCCCAGAAACCCCGCTATCTGCATAGCTGTTTGATAGCTGGTATATTCACATACAAAAAAGAAAATCACACCACAATCTCTTGCTATAGCTTGATTAATGCACAAGTAACCAGTCTGTTCGCTGAAGTTACCTGCTTTAATCAAATTCGCGCCTTTATATAACCCTGGTAACATTCCGTCAACACGATGCACCACAGAGTAAATTTCTACTTCCTCAAAGTTTTCTGTGGGGATTGACTGCTCTAGTTTTTGCAAGACATATAAATATTGTTCTTGCAAAATAGACTCTTTCCGGAAACGTCTAATTGAACGTCTATTCCAGACAGTTTGATAAAATTTGTCTGGCTCAAAATCAAATTGAGGCTGCTTGAGTTGTTGTTTTTGACTTGTTTGACAAGCTGTTGTTTGATAGCTATCTTCAATAAATTGATTAGCTTCAAAATAATCTGTACCGCAAACAAAAGGAACTTGTAGCCTGAGTTGTCTAACTTTCTGATCTTGTGCTTCACCAGATACTGCACAAGCCGTAATAAACTCTTTATTCTCAAACCCTAAAGCTGTATTGAGAGCAAGTTTATCAAAGTCAAAAATTAGCTGGATATCACGTTCATGAAGATAAGCTGAAGCTGCAATAGCACCTAAATGGTGTCCGCTATCTAACAGGCAATATCTTATGCTCCTGTTTTTATATTTCCAACTAGACCTATAATAAACAGAACTAATGAAAAAAATGAATCCGCTTATACTTTTGTTCGGTATAATATAACTCTCTAAACCATCATCAATTAATTCATAGATGAGTGTTAGACAATTATTCTCAACTTCTACATGATAGATACCATCTACTATATCCGGCACTCCCCGAATCTGTACGTACACCTCCGTAGGATACAGTGCGCCTGCTGATGGATTTACCCGCAGTTTGTAAGGAACATTGTTATATACCTTCTCTAAAGTAACTGCACTAGTTAACCAAATAAAAGAGTGAATTTTATTATTGAGATTTAATTTCACTCTTCTATAAAACTTTGGATAAACTTTAAATGCAATTGGTTGAGTTGAAGCATCAATATAATTTGGATCAAGCTGCACCGATAAGTAAGAATGCTTGGTAGCCTCATGGTAAGCTTTACCAGAACTATTATCTTGACGCATTTTTCAATATCCTTAAAACTTCTGTTGTGCTAGCAAAATCTATCGCTCTATAATCATCCAAATTTTTTAAATCTAAGTTAGGATGGTATTGTAAAAGTAATTTTACAACTTCTGCTTTACCAGATGAAGCGGCATACATTAAAACAGTTGCACCATTATCATTTTGATTGTTGATATCAATTTTGGCATCTACTAGCAAATTAATTAAATCGTAGTGATTGCCAAAACAAGCAAACCATAAAGCATTATTACTATCATTATTTTTGGCATTAATCTCAGCCCCCGCATCAATTAATTCTTTCACGACTGCGTAAACTCCTTCTCTTGTCGCTTTCATCAAAGCTGTATCGCCATTTTCCCCAGGCTGATTTAAGTCTTGAATGCTGTAATCATTCGCTATCAACCATTGTTGAGTTGCTGGACTAAAATTGGGGTTACTTCTTTGATTCATCATTGGTTGTTGTATGTAGAAAAAATTTGCACAATAGACCTCTTGCATAAATGCTTAAACTGTCATGTTGAGCGAAGCGAAACATCTCAAAGATTCTACATTTTATTCAGAATGACACATCTCATTTTCGGACTTTTGCAAGAGGTCTAATAAAGGTAATGGTGAGCAATGCCCACCATTTCTAAACACAATGCTATAGAATTTAGAAAATTAGAGTTGTAAACTCAGACTCCAAAAAGTAAAAAGGCAGTAAAACTTTTTTATTATTACCTTTCTACTTTTGACTTTAATTTATATTATGGAAAATTATTAAGAGAATCTAAAGCTGCTCTTTTGTTACCTAAAATGTTGGTATCTTATCAAGTGTAAACAGTTCAGGTTCATAACATATGGAAGTTAGTGCGCGTAATTTTCTCAAAACCACAGTTAAAAAAGTTGTGCCAGGTGCAATAAATACAGAAGTAACTTTAGAACTTGCTCCTGGTGTAGAGATAGTTTCAATCATCACTAAGTCGTCAGCAGACAAGTTGCAACTTGCTGAGGGTAAAGCAGCTTATGCTCTGATCAAATCCTCAGATGTCATAGTGGCTATAGATTAAAACAATCCCCAGATTTAGTTAATCAATTTAATTTTTCATATTTGTACAACTAAGAATCCCGGTATATCGACGATAACGGGATTCTGATTTTTAACTAATTATTTATTAATAGTAGACGTAACATCTAAATAATCCGAACATAAATAGCGCGTGCTAATTCTTTATCTATTTCTAGTAAAATATTACCTACTTTGATTAATAATGAGGGAAACTCCTGCTCTACAGTAATATTAGTACCTGTTGTTAAACCGAGTGATATAAGTTTTTTCATAACTGCCTGATCCTGAATTTTACAGGAAATGACGATACCTTTCTCTCCAAGTCTGAGCAGTTCTAAAGAGCAGCCAGCTACACTAAATGGGGTAAACATTGGTAGTCACCTAATTAAAATTCAAAATTTTTGTTATTTTGTAAACTTGTGTTGTGTTTAATACAAACTACAATTTTTACATACAAGGAATCAGGATGAAATATGTAGATCATCCTGACTTAATGTAGATTTTCAAAAACTGTGGATAGTAGCGACTACAGCGATTGATTAAACTAAATATGGTTCTTGGTGAGTTTTGATTGTGCAGTTAGAACGGGGGTAGGTAACACAAAGTAAAGCAAATCCTTTACCCATTTGTTCATCATCTAAGAAGATTTGATCAGATTGATCAACTTCACCTTCAACAATTTTGCCTACACAGCTAGAGCAAGAACCTGAATGGCAAGAGAAAGGTAATTCAATACCATTTTCTTCTGCTCCATCCAAAATTGTAGTCTCTTCATCGATTTCAATTGTGGTGTCGAGGTCTTCTTTTTTGTTGATCAATCTAACTTGATAGCTTGCCATTTTCCGATTCTCCTCAAGATTTATAGGATGGGATAAATTTCTCGAAGTTGTTAAATCTCCCTTGACTCTTCGAGAATTGGGGCGGAGAGAGACACTGCTTTTGTTGCGAGGTTAAAGACAAGTGTCTGTTTTATTTTGTCTAAGGGAAACTTTTATTAATTCGTAATTTGTAATTCGTAATTTATATTAATTACGAATTACGCATGATCCATTACGAATGATTTAGCTGCAAGGTACGCCTTCGGGGGAAGAATCACCAGCTTTGAAAGACTTACCACAACCGCAGGTACTGGTTGCTTTAGGGTTAGTGAACTTAAAGCCACTTTCAACAACCCCTTCCACAAAATCGATGACAAGTCCTTCTAATAAAGGCGCACTTTTGGCATCAAGATAAACCAAAACTTTTCCTTGCTGAATAACTAAATCGTCTGGCTGTGGCTTGCTGGTGATATCCATGCCATACTCATAGCCACTGCATCCACCATCTTTGATAGATAGACGGACACCCTTTGTAGTGGTTTCATTAGTGTCAGTAGTGGAACTTCGCAAGAATGCCCATAAACGAAATTCGGCTTTTTCTGTTAAAGTAATGGTCATCAAATCTCCTGATTTGTAGCGATTAGTTTTTGTGATTCTAGGTGTAGGCTGTATGTAGTGCTGAGTTATGAGTAGTCAGTGGGGAGATGTTAGTATTACTCTCCCGGTTACTTTAACTATGTGTGCAATTACTACTAGCTTCCATCGAATTAGGTTGTGCGTATCTCCAAGGGGCGTTGTTACCGCATACTGGACAAGAGCGATCGCGCTGAGAATGACGCTTGGCAAATTCCATCCGATTGAAGTCAATGGTCAACAATTGCGACAACAGAGGTTGACTAAATCCAGTGATCAGCTTAATTGCTTCTAATGCTGTCAGACAAGCCAATGTCCCAGAAACAGCACCCAACACAGAAAAGCCACGTCGATCCCATTCCGGCTTCTCTGGAAAGAAACAAGATAAACAAGGAGTTACACCAGGAATAATCGTGGTTAAGTAAGCCTCCATCCCGTTCATCGCTGCTTCTACCATTGGCTTCCGCCAGCGCACACAAGCTGCGTTTAACAAATCACGCTCTGTAAAGTTGTGAGCGCAATCAAGAGCCATATCAGCAGACTGCACTAACGAGTCTACATTCTCTGGGGTGATATAGTCGTGAACTGCTTCTATCTGAATATCAGGATTGATCGCCTTGAGGGTTTCTTCTGCTTTGAAAACCCTGGGTTTACCTACCCAATCATCCGTCATCAGAACCTGACGATTCATATCATCCAGTCGCAGATCACCGCCCCGGACTAGGATTAGCCGCCCAACGCCTGCTACTGCTAGGTAAAGCGCAGCCGTACCGCCTAATCCCCCCACACCTGTCACTAAAACCGTCGCTGACTTCAGACGCTTTTGAGCTACTTCGCCAAAGTTTGGTAGCATCATTTGGCGACTATATCGTTCTAACTCGGTAGGCGTTAGGTTGATCACTTTATACCTCCTAATCAGAATTTAGTTCTGTCAGCGTAATTACATTTTTTGGCTTGTCTTTAAATACCTTGAACAACTTTTGTTGTTGAGGTGATGATTCAAGAAATGTCTCATAAGCCTGTTGCAATGCCAATGAATATTGATTTAACCTTTCTTCTGTACTTAAGTCAGGGTTACTATCAATTTCGCTCATGAATTGAGAGAATTTTTTGAGAATATGTAAACGATTTACATTAACAAGTTTGGGGTCGTAGTCTAATTCAAAGAATTTAAAATATTCTTCTGCATCTACGAGTTTTTTGAATTCTTCAATAGTTTTAGTCATTTAGCGTTCTCCAATTGCTTGAGATATTGCTTAAGTTCATCAAGCTGACGATAAATTTCATAAGTTGCGGCTGCAACATCCATTAATTGTGTGTAATCTGTGGGCAAGCCTTCTGCTAAGTCGTGCAGATCCATTTTCATTTGCCCGGCTTTACTGTTGAGGCGTTTAATTTTAGTTTGGATTTCTTCGATACTGGTTTCTTCTATTTGCACCTTCTTCTCCTTTGTGTCTCTGTGTCTTTGTAGTTAAAAAGATTTGATGAACCACGGAGACACGGAGACACAGAGTTTTTATTACAATTTGCTGACTTCTTGGAAGCGGTTGGCTAAGTCAAGTCCTCTTTCGATGAATTTTTCGCCTTCTTCTGCTAGGTGTTCTAGGGAGTCAAAGCCGAAGCGGTGAGCGTCACGTAGGGTTTTGACGGTGAGTAATAGGCGACCGGAAAATACTAATGCCCAACCAAAGCCTTCATTACTTAAGTCAAGGACTACTTGGGAAATTAGTCCTGTTTCTTGTTCAATTCTGGCGGCGATGGCGCGGAAAAATGACATGATTCGCGCTTGGGTGACGGCATCAACTTCACCTGCGATGGAAATTTCCCGTTTCTTTTTTTTGGGAACGACGAAGGGTTTTAGTAGTAGTTCATCCGACCAATTACGGTAAATTCCGTAGCTGTCTTGTCCACGGATTTGTAATACTAATACTTTTAGGAAAGCTGAGTTGGCAACTACGCTATTTGTGGTGTCGTTTACGCTATTTTCTGCACTCATACTGTTGCTTCATCCTCCAGTTCATCTAAAAAGCTGGTGGTTTTTGGTTGTAATGCTTTACGTAACCAAGGTGGAGGATTACCTTTGAGGGTTGTAACTAATTTATTCAGAAGTTCTTTAATTTCTTCTTCTTCAGAACGTGCCTTAACTGGGGTTACGCCTTTTTTAATTAATTTAGCAGCCGCAGTTCCACCAATAGCTGTAACATAAACAATGGCACAGTCAACTAATGCTTCTAGTTTTGGTGTGACTTTATCTTCGTTGCCGTCTTGTTGTAAGTCACCTTCAAAGTTTAAGGTTTCTAAGAATTGATATCCTTCAGCATTGATTTCGTAAACATCAATTTCTCTCGCCCAACCAAAGTGAGCATTAATATGAACGTGGTCGGTAGTCGTAAAGGCAATTTTCATGCTGGTTTTCCTGCTTTGTTAGTGCTGAGTGCTGAGTGCTGAGTGCTGAGTAGGGAGTGGTAAGTAAGGAGTAATAAGTAAGGAGTAATAAGTAATAAGTAATGAGTGGTGAGTTAAAATTTTACTCAGCACTCGTTACTCGTTACTCAGCACTGAGTGATTACTCAGCACTGATTCCCAGTCCCCATAGATGTTTCACTCGTTCTTCTTCTGCTTCTAAAAATAGGTTGCCGATGCCAAATAAGACTTCCATTGAGCCGCGATAACCTACTTTTGTGAACAGACCATTACCTAAACGGTCATAAATAGGTATACCGAGACGATAGTGAGGAAGAGAAAGTCGTTTGGCGATCGCAGTTACGTTAGAATTACCAATCAGCAGGTCAGATCCAACTGCCAATTCTTCAAAGTCTTCTAAATCTCCAATGCTGACGCTTTTGATGGGGAGTTTCTCTAAGAGGGGAGAACGTGTAGTGGTAACGGCTGCATGGATTTGTGTCCCCATCGATTGCAGAAACCGCACTGTTGACCACAGTAAATCGGGTTCTAATGCTAAGGATACTCGCTTCGCACCAAAGTAAAAGTGCGTGTCTAACATCGCGTCTTGCAATTGTCGGCGTTGACGGCGGTATTTTTCGGGAACGGGGTTGCTGCTGAGGATGGCTAGTGCTTGTAAAAACTCGTCTACTGGTTCTAAACCAGTGAGTTCACTAAACACTTCGTAGGGAATACCAAACCGTTCTTCTAGAATTTTGGCAGCACCCCGCATACTTTCACCCAAGGCGATAGTAAAGGCGGAACAACCAACTTCTCTTAGTTGTTTGACTGTTGTACCGCTAGTTGTTACCGCACTATAACCATCTTCTAGATGTCCATCAAGGGAAGCACCGATGTCAGGTACAAAGATAGGCTCTAATCCAAAGGCGGTAACAATTTCTTTGATTTCTTGCAAATCCCCTGGGGTAAAGGCAGAACCGGCGAGAATTGTAACTTGCTCACTTTTGATTCCGCCTGGTTGGGGAATGTCTTTAACTATGCACTCTACAGCCGCCGCAAACCCATCTTGCAACGCCCCTTTAAAGTCGGGTGTAGGTGCAAAGACAACTGGGATGTGAGCGATTTCAGGATGGCGATCGCGGATATCCTTTAAGAATCTCTCAATATCATCGCCTCTGGTTTCTGTAAGTCCTGTGCTACACAAACCGATAATATCGGGGCTAGATTTCTCTATTAGGGTGAGAATCGCCTGTTCAACGTTCTCTTCCCCACCCAAGATGGTACTTACTTCTGTCATCGCTGTCGTAGCCAGGGGAATCGCTTCCCGAAAATGACGGACTAACACCACCTTGGCGAAGGCTGTACAACCTTGAGAACCGTGGAACAGAGGAATCATCCCCTTCAATCCCAAAAAAGCCAGAGATGCACCCAAAGCTTGACTTTGCTTGAGAGGATTAACTGCAACGGATTTATTGGGAACAGTGACAACCGCCATCGGATTAACTCCTCTATAGAGGTTACAGGGGACAGGTTACAGGTGACAGGGAAAAGAAAAAATCTTTTGACCAAATTGGTAATTATGTGGGTTTCAAGCCCCCACTGATTGCAATTGCGTTAGCGGAGCGGGACGTTAGTCCATTGCGAATTGCGAATTGGTTTGACTTTTTCTTGCCCCATGCCCAATCAGATCAATTCTTCGATGGATGTCAAGGCGCGATCTTGATTTTTTGTATATTCACTCGCCCATGTCCCCATATCTTCGTCCCAAGGTGCAGGTTTGCGGACTTGTTCCCAAATCGGACTGTAGAGGGCTTCGTACAGTTCCCGCGCCATTTCTAACATTCCTACATAACCAGCGTAGGGATGATGACGTTCTTGGTTGATATCGAGGAAAGGAATCCGGGCTTTGAGGGCGGTGTATTGGTTACGACCACCAGCAATTAACATATCAGCTTGTGTATCTTTTACTAGTTCTAGTAATTCTTTCGCGTTGCCCTTCTCTAGCATGATGCCATCAGTACCAAGCAAATTCTTGATTTTAGCTTTATCTTCCTCGGTACTTTTTCTGGTACTAGTCGCGACAACTTCTATACCCAAGTCCTTAGCTGCCGAGATAATTGACCAGCTCTTGACACCGCCAGTATATAAGACAACTCGCTTACCTCTGAGGCGATCGCGGTAGGGAGCAAGTGCCAAATCTAAAGTTGCCATTTCTGAAGCGATCAGCTTTTCTGTGCGTTCCTGTAAATCAGGGTCGCCCAATTTGGCAGCAATATTCCGCAGACACCGATTCATATCATCGATGCCATAAAAAGACTCTTCAATGTAGGGGATGCCGTATTGTTCCTCCATCTTTTTCGCCATATTAAGCAACGCCCGCGAACAGATCATCACGTTCAGCTTGGCGCGGTGAGCATAGCGGATTTCTTCAAATCGAGCATCGCCTGAAATTTTTGACAGGACGCGAATACCCAATTTTTCTAGTAACGGCAGGACTCCCCACATTTCCCCGGCGATATTGTACTCGCCAATTAAGTTTATATCATAGGGTGTGGTGAACTCCGGTTCTGCTGTCCCGACAACATAATCTAATAAAGCTTCACCGCCAAAACGGTTGCCGAGATTCTTACTACCAATAAACCCAGGCGCAAACACAGGAATCACCGGAGTACCAATTTTCTCAGCCGCCGTTTTACAAACAGCATTAATATCATCACCAATCAAAGCCGTCACACAAGTAGCGTAGACAAAGACAGCTTTTGGATTGTAACGCTTGTTAATTTCCAGAATTGCCTTATATAGCTTCTTCTCACCACCGAAAATCACATCATTTTCAGTCATATCGGTAGTGAAGCCCGTTTTATAGAGTTGGGGGCCAGAAGAGAGACTACCACGACTACCCCAAGAATTACCCGCGCAGGCGATCGGTCCGTGAACCAAATGAGCCGCATCGACAATAGGTACTAGAGCAATCATCGCCCCATCAAAAGCGCATCCCCCTTGAGCAGCACCCGGTTGTGCTTGTTGCGTACAAGACTTATTCTTCTTTGCACCGTGTTTCTCTTGATTATGCTCGCATCCAGGCTGATTAAGCAGCTCGTTGATTTTACCTTGGGTGTTCATCTCTCTTCTCGTCCTAGATCGACATTTTCAATTGTCAGTTATCAGTCATCAGCAAACAGTTATTAGCTACCAACCTGTTTACTGATGACCGTTCATCATAAACTTCCTGCAAAAATCTTCTCTAACCCCGCAAAATACACCAAGCATTCCCTTAACTCCCAGCGAATTAACTTAAGAAATACTCCGTGTACCTCTGCGCTAACCTCCGTGTACCTCTGCGTTTAAAAAAACTAACCCCTTACGCAAAGCGTTACTAACTCACCGGCGGTTAAATTTTCATAAACTTGACCTTTGCAAGAAAGACAGCTAATTAGCTAAAACAAAAAGCCAGAAAATTCCTCTTCCCTAGCCTCTAGTCCCTAGCTTTTAGCCTCTAGCAAATGTACTTGGTGATATCCTCTCCACATTCATCAGCTAGATAAGACAAAGCCCGAAACCGCAATCCCACAAATTCATCATAGAGAGGATTGAGTTTGCACAGTGGTGGAATGTGTAGAGTCCGCCCAAATAAACTAATATTTCGCTCAAAAGGACAACAACAAGGAATTACCTGGCAAACAAGATGAGCAAAACGAGAATTTTTAACCGGAATAGTATCAACCCAACGACGCAAAGGACGAAGCACATCAATTGTGCCGGGTTTTTTATAGTTGGGTGGATGGAAATTAGGGTGATGATGGTGAGTGTGAGTTGATGACATACTACTTATCTGAAGGGAATAGAGGGAATAGAGGAAAAAGATAATTTAGGATACTGGGGATCGGGTACTGGGTACTGGGAAGAATTAACTTCCCCATCCCTAGTCCCCAGTCCCCAGTCCCTAATCTCTAACGATTAATAGAACACACAAATCAAGTTCTAGCGGATCAAGTCGAAGGAGATATCGGTCTTACCAGTGATGTTGGTGCTGCGATCCATTTCATCCAGAAGGGTGTTAACAACCCAGTTAAGGATATTTAGACCACCTTGGTAGCCGAGGGTAGCATAGCGGTGTAAGTGGTGGCGATCGAAGAGAGGATAACCAATCCGCACCATTGGGATGTTGGTATCGCGCCACAGGTACTTACCGTAAGAGTTACCGATGAAGAAGTCTACAGGCTCAGTGAACAACAAGGAACGGAAGTGCCACAAGTCTTTTTGAATCCAAACTTTAGCTTCTTTACCGAATGGGCTAGCAGCGAGGATAGCTTCCATTTCTTTCTTGAAGGTTTCATCACCATTGTTGCAGAGTATGTGTACTGGTTCAGCACCCATCTCTAACAAGAAACTGGTAATGGAGATGATCAAATCTGGATCGCCGTAGATAGCGAACTTCTTACCATGAATCCAAGCGTAGGAGTCAGTGATAGCATCAACTAAACGACCTCGTTCGATTTCCAATTCTTCAGGAATCGCTTTACCAGTCAATTCAGAAACAGCAGTCAAGAACTCGTCAGTACCCTTAACACCAAAGGGGCGCAGAACTTTTGTTTCTTGCTTCCACTCTTTTGTAATGTATTCGCGGGTTTTAGGTGTGGTGTAAGCTTGGAGAGCTACGGTTGCTTTAGCGTTGATAGAATCAGCCGCATCTTCCAACTTTGTACCACCTGGGTACATTTCGTATTCACCCATGTTAGGTGAATCAAAGTAGTCGCTGCTATCAGACAGGATGGTGTAGTCAACACCCATTACACCCATCATCCGCTTAACTTCGCGGTTGTTACCTACATAGGTATCAAAACCAGGAATAATGTTGATTTTACCGTTGCTGGTAGCTTTCTTTTTGCCTTCTGTCAGGTTAGACAGAATACCCTTCATCATGTTGTCATAGCCAGTGATATGAGAACCAACAAAGCTAGGTGTGTGAGCAAAGGGTACGGGGAAGTCTTGAGGAATAGAACCAGCGTTCTTAGAGTTGCTGATGAACGCGCCTAAGTCATCACCGATAACTTCAGCCATACAGGTGGTGCAAACAGCAATCATCTTAGGCTTATACAGTTGGTATGAAACCTGCATACCTTCGACCATGTTGTTCAAACCACCGAATACTGCTGCGTCTTCTGTCATGGAAGAAGATACTGCGGAGCAAGGCTCTTTGTAGTGACGGCTGAGGTGGGTACGGAAGTAAGCAACGCAACCTTGAGAACCTTGAACGAAGGGAAGAGTACCTTCAAAACCCAAAGCAGCAAACATTGCGCCTACAGGTTGGCAACCTTTAGCGGGGTTAACGGTTAAAGCTTGACGAGCAAAGTTCTTTTCCCGGTAGTCCCAAGATTTTGTCCATTCAGAAACTCTTTCAATTTCTTCAGGAGGATGTGCGCCTTCAAAGTTCTTTCTCTTGTTTTCAAACAACTCGGTGTATTCGGGCTGTTTGAATAGATCAACGTGGTCTACAATTTTGTCAGGATTCTGTGGCATTTGTCTCTCTCTCTACGCTTGCTGGTTGGTTTAGTAAGTGATGTGTGGGAATAGCCTGGGAGATTCACTCCTGCCAAGAGAGTCACGAGTGATGAATCATGAATAATGAATGAAAATATTCATCCAGCATTCAGCATTCACATTCTTCCCTAGCTTCCTGGGGCAAAAACCCCAGGCTATCCGTCTATTTTCCTGGAATTAATTAGGCAGCAGCTTTAGCTTTTGCAGCAGCTTTCTTCCAAGGTGCGCCAATCAAGCTCCAAGTCGGGCTGTTGAGCGCGAGATCCATATCGCGGGCGAAGATAGCGAATCCGTCGTAACCGTGATAAGGGCCGGAGTAATCCTTTTTGTGGTTTAATGACTTTAAACAGCTTATTGTTTGCGGTGAGCAGTGTTAGTTATGAACATTGTTTGCCTAGAACACATTAATTTTTAGGCTAAATATAGGCTAATATCACAGCGATGCAAAATCAGGGTCAAGACAAATATCAGCAAGCCTTTGCAGACTTAGAGCTAGTCGCATCTACCGACGGCAGCTTTCTCGGCTCAAGTCTGCAAGCACAGCAGCAAAGAGAGCATATGAGAACAAAGGTACTACAAGAATTAGAGAAGATAAATCTGCGTTTGAAGTCTGCGAAGACAAAAGTATCAATTAGAGAATCAAATGGAAGTCTGCAATTACGGGCGACGTTACCAATTAAACCAGGAGACAAAGACAACAATGGTACTGGGAGAAAACAATATAATCTTAGTTTAAATATTCCCGCTAACTTGGATGGACTCAAGACGGCTGAAGAAGAAGCTTATGAATTGGGTAAATTAATCGCTCGCAAAACCTTTGAATGGAATGATAAATATTTAGGCAAAGAAGCGACTAAAAAAGATTTACAAACAATAGGCGAGTTGCTAGAAAAATTTGCCGAAGAGTATTTTAAAACCCATAAACGTACTACCAAAAGCGAACATACTTTTTTTTACTATTTCTCTAGAACCCAGCGATATACTAATTCCAAAGATTTAGCAACGGCGGAAAATCTCATCAGTTCAATTGAACAAATTGATAAAGAATGGGCAAGATACAATGCAGCTAGAGCTATATCAGCATTTTGCATAACATTCAATATAGAGATTGATTTGTCTAAATATGCCAAAATGCCCGATCGCAATTCTCGCAACATTCCCACAGATGCAGAAATATTATCAGGAATTACCAAGTTTGATGACTATCTAACTACGAGAGGGAATCAAGTTAATGAAGATGTAAAAGATAGCTGGCAACTTTGGCGTTGGACGTATGGAATGTTAGCAGTTTTTGGTTTACGCCCCAGGGAACTTTTCATTAACCCTAATATTGATTGGTGGTTAAGTAAGGAAAATATAGACTTGACATGGAAAGTAGATAAAGAGTGTAAGACTGGGGAAAGGCAAGCATTACCTTTACATAAAGAATGGATTGATGCGTTTGATTTAAAAAATCCTAAATATTTAGAAATGCTGGCGACAGCAATTAGTAAAAAAGATAAAGCTAATCATGCAGAAATAACAGCATTAACACAGCGAGTTAGTTGGTGGTTTCGTAAAATTGGATTAGATTTTAAGCCTTATGATCTACGTCACGCCTGGGCAATTCGAGCGCATCTTTTAGGCATACCAATCAAGGCGGCGGCTGATAATTTGGGGCATAGTATGCAAGTTCACACGCAAACCTATCAACGTTGGTTCTCGCTTGATATGAGGAAGTTAGCAATTAATCAGGCTTTGACTAAGAGGAATGAAATTGAAGTGATTAGGGAGGAGAATGTTAGGTTGAGGATGGAGAATGAGAGGTTGAAGCTGGAGATTGAGAAATTAAAAATGGAGTTAGTTTATAAGCGGAGTTAATTGAATTATTCCTCTGTAGACTTTTCTAAGTTACCTGCTTAACAATCTCCAAGGGTAACTCTAAAGCTTCTGCAATTTGCTCATCATTTAAACCAAACTGCCGTAATTTGTAAATTTTTTTAGCATGAACTATATTTTTGCTATCCTCTGAGAAGCTAGAAATATTAGAATTAGGTTTATTTGCTTGAGTTTTTGGTTGTTTAGGACTAACTGTTATGCAGCCAATTATATTACTGTTAATTGTATTATCCCCCAGAGAAAGATTGATATTACTGTGACGGTCTAAAACTGATTTAAGATTACCTTTATCAACTGGCTCATCAAAAATATCAGATAACAATTTTAAAAGTTCATACCCTACATCCTTGGCATGACCAGGACTACAGTTAAAAGCGTCTGCTATGTCCGAATAATTTTGATACTTTAGTGTTCCCTCAATCACTCCACGCTGCAAGTCATTAAGATGCCTACCTGTCTTATGGTAAACAGCTTCATCCACAAATTGTAATAGCTCCTGAACTTGCATATACGTTAATGTAAACCTTCACAAAGCATTTTAGCAGAGATTAACCGTATTTTTCCGCCTTATTGCTAATTTTTTTTACCATCCGCTTTTTTCCGCTTTTTTCATTTAAGTAACTATTCTAGGATACAAATAAGCAAATAAATTAGGGTGTTTCTACTTAATATAGGGTGAATGTATAACCTTTTCATCCATACAGCCGAGATATGAATATGAGTCTAAAATGACTGTTTTTGGAGAAAATATGACTGAAAGACTTGTTATAGATACATCAATGAGTTATGAAGCTGGATTAGTTGGTATAAGTGGTGATGAGAGCCATCCTTATAACGGAAAAAAAATTGCCAGAATTGAATTCAATAAAAATGTTAAATCAGTGCCTGCGGTTAAAGTTTTAGGTGTTTCTGTTCCTGGTGCTGGCCGTGGTGATGCTCATGTTGCTGAAACAACCGCATCACATATTCGAGTTCACTACTGGCTTGATGCTGGAACAAAATTAACTTATAACTTAAAAGTTTGGCTGAGTGATGAGTAACTTGAAAGTTATAAAACTTATTTTATTGTGAAACGTGTTAGCAATGTTTATAAAAATATTGCCCATGCTTAATTTCAATTAATTATTAGTTTATTACAAAACAAAAAGGAGCTATAGGAATGAAATTTTGGCAAATTATTTTACTTGTCTTCTTAGCAGGAGGTGGTGGTGCGCTTTACGATCTGATAATTTGTGGCGATCCAGTTCCTATATTTCCTGAACAACAATCTTGTAGCAAAGCAAGCAAGTAGGGTGCGTCAGCTTGAGTGGATAATTTCATCACGAAAATGAATCTATGCTGACGCACCCTACAATATGTCGGTTATTCTCGACCGATGTTGTCTGGTATATTAGGTGTCTGAACTGTTCCCCAATCTTTTGAATAAATTCCTTGTTGAACAAAACGGTGAAAACTTGAATATTGCCATTCTTTGGGAGACTGACATAAACCATGTTTGACAGGATTGTAATGAATATAATCGCAATGGTTAGCAAAATCTTTTTCATCTCTAATTAAATGTTCCCAATATCGCCTTTGCCATAAATTACCTTCTTGGCGTTTTTGGCGAGATTCACTAATCTCTGCTTTAATGTTTAACTGTTCTGCACAACTTTGGGTAACAAAGCTTTTAATTAATCGCCAACGGATCGCATAATTACCATCATTTTCTGGTAAAGTCCAGATACAATGAATATGTTCTGGTAAAAGAGCGATCGCATCAAGAGAGAAAGGATAAAGTTGCTGAACTCGCCTAATAGCCTTTCTCAAATTGTCTCTTCCTATATCGCTACATAACCAAGGGATTCTTTGGTAAGTTACCTGTGTAAAAAAGAAAGTACCCCCACAGGCTATGACTCGGCGATAATTAGACATAGTTCAGTATACTATCTCAGTATTATTTCATTTTAAGCGCAAAAATTTTAACTTAACCTGAGTTCGGGATAAGGAAAAGGACAGGTAGTAAGCTGAAAATAGCGT